>CAZCXL010000224.1:0-2111 GCA_964502625.1 uncultured Planctomycetales bacterium
CCCTTCCTCCGCTCACTCAGACCAACCCCTGCGCGGGTGCGCGCGGTTTGCGGAGAAAGTTAATGAACAAGTCATCTTGTATTCTTGCCGCCATGGCGGCGATCTATGCAGTTTCCGTTTCAGTCCACGCCGAAGAAATTCCCCAAGACGCCGTCGTGGTCACAGCCACCCGGACCGCGCAAACGGCCGACGACACCCTGGCTTCCGTCACGGTCATCACGCGGCGGGACATCGAACGACTACAAACGCGATCCGTCGAAGATCTCCTCCGTGGTGAGCTGGGAGTTTCTATTTCAAACAACGGTGGCCCCGGCAAGGCCACTTCGGTTTTTCTCCGAGGCACTAATTCCGACCACGTGCTGGTACTGATTGACGGCATCAAGGTAGGGTCGGCGACGCTCGGCACTACGGCATTCCAGGACATTCCGGTGAACCAGATCGAGCGCGTCGAGATCGTGCGCGGCCCGCGCTCGAGCCTGTATGGTTCGGAGGCGATCGGCGGGGTGATCCAGATCTTCACGCGCAAAGGAGGCGGTCCACTGAAACCCTTCGTCAGTCTCGGTGGAGGAAGCCACAGGACCTACGATGGCGCGACCGGTATCTCGGGTGGTGGCGAGAAAAGCTGGTTCAACGCATCCGTGAGCGGTTTCCACACGCAAGGCATCAATGCGTGCAGCGGTTCTCTCACGGCTGGTTGTTTTACCATTGAGCCCGACAAGGACGGCTACCGCAACAATTCGGGCGCGCTGCGTGGAGGTTACCGCTTCGATAACGGCACGGATATCGACGTGCACTGGATGCGAGCAGACGGCGCCAACATGTTCGATGGCAGCTCCGTCAACGAATCGAAATCGGTCCAAGAGATTTATGGCGGCCGTTTCCGCTTTACACCGATGACACCGTGGCAGGTAACCCTGCTCACCGGCCGTAGTAGCGACGATTCCGACAATTTCAAGAATAGCGCCTTCAAGAGCCGTTTCAACACCGAGCGCGATACCGTCTCGCTACAAAACGATGTGTCATTCGGCGCGAGCCAGCTCCTCACCGTTGGTATCGACCAACAGGACGATCGCATCGCCAGCACTACCGCCTATCCCGTCACCTCCCGTAACAACTCGGGGCGCTTCGCCCAATACCAGGGCGTTTTCGGAGAAAACGATCTGCAAGCCAGCCTGCGGCGGGATGACAACGAACAGTTCGGGGGCCGCACCACTCGCGGTGTCGCTTGGGGCCACGGCTTCGACGGCGGTTTGCGGCTGATCGCGTCTTACGGCACCGCCTTCAAGGCGCCGACCTTCAACCAGCTTTACTTTCCGGGATTCGGCAATCCGAGCCTCCGTCCTGAAGAATCGCGCAGCGCCGAGGTCGGCGTGAACAATAAGACCGGCTGGGGCCGCTGGTCACTGAACGCCTACCAAACCGAAATCGACGATCTCATCGCCTTCGATGCCAGCTTTACGCCGGCCAATATCGATTCGGCGCGCATTCGCGGCCTTGAAGCGAAGCTCGGGTCACGTCTCGCCGGCTGGGACGTCAACACCGGCCTGACGTGGCTCGATCCCGAGAATCGTTCGTCGGGGTCCAATACGGGAAGAGTCCTGCCACGACGCGCGCAGCAGGCGCTGCGCGTGGATATGGATCGCGCCTTCGGCCCCTACCGTTTCGGCGCGAGACTGCACGCCGAGGGGCATCGCTACGACGATCTCGCGAACACGCGTAGACTCGGTGGTTACACCACCGTGGACTTGCGCGGTGAATACACGTTCGTCAAGAATTGGCTCTTGCAGGCTCGTATCGATAACCTGTTCGACAAGGGCTACGAGACCGCGGCATTTTTCAATCAGCCGGGGCGTAGCTTCTTCTTCGCCCTGCGCTACCAACCGTGAAACCACTAAATAAGGAGATCGTCACCATGCTGAAACTTTCCACCCGACATCAGATCGCCATCGGCATCGCGCTCGCTATGCTCATGGTGGCCACGCGCGGTCAACACTTCCCGACCGTCAAGCAGATGCTACCGGGCGCCTCGTGGGCGGTGTTCTTCCTGGCCGGCGTGTACCTGCGTCCCGCCTGGGTATTGGCGGCGTTGTTCGGCCTGGCGTCCTTCCTCG
>CAZCXL010000224.1:2121-4865 GCA_964502625.1 uncultured Planctomycetales bacterium
CCTCGATTTCGCCGCGATTAACTGGCAAGGCGTGAGCGACTACTGTGTGTCCCCGGCTTACCTCGCGCTCATTCCGGCCTACGCCGCACTGTGGTTCGGCGGACGCTGGTTCGCCAACCGTTACGCCGTCAAACCGGTCACACTGCTTTGGCTGAGCGCCAGCGTAATGGTCAGCGTCTTCGTCTGCGAGCTGATCTCCAGCGGAAGTTTCTACTTCTTCTCCGGGCGCTTCGCGGAACCGACGCTGACGGAGTTCGCCGGGCGGATCGTGAAATATTTCCCGTCTTTCCTGGGCTCCACGGCGTTCTGGATTGCGACGGCCGCGCTGGTCCACACCGCCGTGGTCGTGACGCGCGATATCGCGGTCAAGCCCAAACAGGCCTGATCGCCGGGACGACATGACCGCGGAGACACCCGCCGCACGTCACCGCCTACGCATGCAGCGCAAGAAGGCCTGCGTGGACGCGAAGATCGCCTCCGCGCGGGACGACCGTGGCGTGCTGGTGGTGTTGACCGGCAACGGCAAGGGCAAGAGCTCGTCCGCCTTCGGCATGGTGGCGCGCGCGCTCGGGCACGGGATGCGCGTCGCCGTGGTGCAGTTCATCAAGGGTTCGTTTTCCACCGGCGAAGAGGCGTTCTTCCGCCGCTTTGAAGAAATACATCCCTGTATTTCTCCCTGCGGGCGCACTGCGTGCGCCCAATTTCGCTCCCTGCGAAATTGTCCGGAAGTGGATTACCACGTCATGGGCGAAGGCTTCACCTGGGAGACGCAGGACCGGGAGCGCGACATACACGCGGCGACCGCCGCGTGGGAACAGGCGCGGCGCTTTCTCGCCGATCCGGCCTTCCACATGGTGGTGCTCGATGAGCTCAATATCGCCCTCAAACACCGCTACATTCCCCTGGACGAAGTGCTGGAAGCGCTGCGTGCGCGGCCCGCGTCACAGCATGTCGTGGTCACCGGACGCGCCGCGCCACCGGAACTCATCGAGCTCGCGGATACGGTCACCGAGATGAACGTGATCAAGCACGCCTTCACGGCCGGAATCCGCGCGCAAAAAGGCATCGAGCTATGAACGCGGTGCGTCATTGTCCCGCGCTGTTCATTACCGCGCCCGCCTCGGGGCAAGGCAAGACCACGGTGACCGCCGCGCTCGCGCGCCACCACCGCAACCGCGGCCGGCGCGTGCGGGTGTTCAAGACCGGGCCCGATTTTCTCGACCCGATGATTCTGGAACGGGCGTCGGGCACGCCAGTCTATCAACTCGACCGTTGGATGGTCGGTGAAGATCATTGCCGGCAACTGCTCTACGCCGCGGCGGGCGATGCCGACCTGATTTTAATCGAAGGCGCGATGGGCCTTTTCGACGGGAACCCCTCCAGCGCCGACCTTGCCGCTTTATTCGGCATTCCCGTGCTCGCCGTGATCGACGCCTCGGCCATGGCCCAGACCTTCGGCGCCGTGGCGCTGGGACTCGCCCGCTACCGCGATGATGTGCGCGTTACCGGTGTGTTCGCCAATCGCGTTGCCGGTAAGCGGCATTACCACATGCTTGCCGAAAGTCTGCCGCCGGGAATACAGTCCTTCGGCTGGCTGCCGCGCACGCCCGACATCGCCCTGCCCGACCGGCACTTGGGTCTGGTACAAGCGGGTGAGATCGACGATCTGGATGCACGACTTGAATGCGCCGCGTCGGCACTCAACATGGCCGGTGACAGCTTGCCTGAGCCGGTAGCGTTTGCTCCGCTCACGACCACGGCCGCCCCTCTCCCGCCTCTGCTGGCGGGGGTGCGGATCGCCGTGGCGCGGGATCATGCGTTTTCGTTTGTCTATCGCGCCAACCTCGATCTGTTGCGCGAACTCGGCGCTGAACTGCTGTTTTTCTCGCCGCTCAAGAATGCCGCCCTGCCGTTGGCCGACAGCCTCTATCTGCCAGGCGGCTATCCGGAACTTTATATCGATGCGCTCGGTAACAACCGCGCGCTGGTGGATGCCATCCGTGCCCATCACGACGCTGGCAAGCCTCTTGTCGCCGAATGTGGCGGCATGCTGTATCTCTGCCAGTCGCTCACCGACGCGGAAGGCAAACGTGGTGCGATGGCGGGTCTCTTGCCTGGCGAGGCGATCATGCAAAAACGCCTGACAGCGCTTGCCCTGCAATCGGTCGCGATTCCCGAGGGCAATCTTCGCGGCCACACCTTTCACCACTCACGGCTGGAGATGAATATGGCGCCCGTGGCGCGCGGCGTCTGTCCGAACGGCGGGCCAACCGCGGAGGCGGTGTATCGCCGCCATCGCCTCGCGGCGTCCTATATCCACTGGTACTTTCCGTCCAATCCGGTCGCCTGCGCGAGGCTGTTCCAGCCATGAGCGACAAGACTCACCGTTACAACGATACCGAGCGAGCCGCCGTCTACCGCGCCATTCGCGAACGCCGCGACATGCGTCACTTCCGGCCCCATCCCGTCGACCCCGATACGCTGCGGCGCCTGCTCGAAGCCGCGCAACGCGCGCCCAGCGTCGGACTAATGCAGCCGTGGCGCTTCATCCGCATCACGGACCATGCCCTGCGGCGGAAAATCCACGCGCTGGTGGAACAGGAACAAAAACTCACGGCGGAGGCGCTCGGCGGACGCGGCGAGGAATTCATGCGGCTCAAGGTCGAGGGCATCCTGGACTGCGGCGAGGTGCTGGTGGCGGCGCTCGCCGACGGACGCGAACGTCACGTGTTCGGCCGGCGCAC
>CAZCXL010000225.1:0-4857 GCA_964502625.1 uncultured Planctomycetales bacterium
CGACACCAGTCTGCCAGAGGAGTTGTTCAGCACCGCGATCATGGTGCCGGGCGGGCTCGCGCGCGATGCGCGACGCGGTCTGGGCAAACTCGGTCAGTCCTCAGTGCGTCTCATCTCGACCACGCACGCGCTTCATGCTGCTGCGCTGGCTACCGCGGGTAAGAAATCCGCGCGCGCCGAGGTGGAGATCCGGGTCATCGCGCAGAGTGGTCGCGGCATGGCCTTGCTCAGTCAGAAAGGCAGCCTTCTTGCTCGTCACGTATTCGAGTTCTCCCAGGCGCGAGACTTTGCAGTGATCAACGCGGTGCGCCGGCTCCTCGGCGTTGCGCGCGATTCTTTGCATCTGGATGCGGACCCGGTGGTCGTCATTCAAGCGGAGTGCGAGGCGGATTTCTTGCAGAGATTGCAGGCCGAACTCAGCATCGAAACCCGACAGGCCGCAGTCGTCGATCTGAACGACACTTGGTGCTGTGCCGCGCTGGCGCGTTGCGCGTTCCAGCGGAATGGTTACGTGAGCATCATTCAGTCCGGAGAACGGGCACTGGGTGGCGAACCTGCCGGCTTGCCCATGAAGGGCATGGTGGCGGCGCTCAGCGCCCTGGCTGCCGTGGGATTCTGGATGAACATGAGCGCCAGTGAGCTCGATGCGGAGATTCACAACCAGAACACTTCGGCCGTGGAGGTGCTGCAGCGCTTCGGCGAAGACATCTACGAGCTCCGCGACCAAGAAGAGCAGCTGGCGATGGCTGCCTATCTCACCGGCCGCTTCGCGCAAGATCGCGTGCTCTGGGCGCCCTTGCTCGCGGAGCTTCCTCAGGTGCTGCCAGCCGGGATGGCAATGGAGACTTTCGAGGGCAGTTACCCGTTTTACTTCACCGCGGCTGATCCGTCGGCGGCCACGCCGTTCGACGAGATCGCCTCGAATCGCTGGTGTGAACTCTCCGCCACCGCAGCGGCCGCTGGCGGCGACGCTCCTCCGCAGGCGCAGATGCTCAGCATCGCCCTGCAGAACTCCGACGTCTTTCGCGCGGCCTTCCGTCGCGTGAGCGGCGCGAGCATCGTCCTCCACGACGAGGACGCGCATCCCTGGGCTGAATCCCGAGTCCGCTGTCTGGCCCGCTGAACATGGAAATCCGCAACGACCTACGCGATCTGCGCGAGAAGTTCAGCCGCCTGCGGCAGGACCCGCCCTCGTTCAACCTGGCTGTGGCAGTCGTGCTGCTCGCCGTGGGACTCGCGGGAGTCACGATGCCGCTCTCCGGCACTCTGGAGAGTCGGCGCGAAACCCTCGCGCAATCTCGCGAGCGCGCGAGCGTCGCCGAGCGGCTCGACAAGCACTTGCAGGTGTGGCAACTGGTTGCGCCGCGCGTTGTGGCCAAGGCCGACGCCGTGGACTGGGGCGACTACCTGCTGCTGCAAATGCGCAGCGCAGGACTACGTCTGCTTTCCCAAGAGCCCCCGGAGGTCGCAGAGATCGGCAGCTTCCGCAAACTCACGCTGAGTGTGCGCGCTGGCGGATCCTATGCGGCCATCGTGGACTTCGTTGACCGCTTGGAGCGTGGCGAACGTTTGATGCGCGTGGATCGCCTGCAGATCTCGATGGGCCAAACCGAGCTCGAACTGGACATTGAAGTGGTGGGCCTGGCGGGCAGCGTTCCCGAATCGTGGGCCACTCAAGAGGAGGCGAAGTAAGGTGTTCGATCTTCTCCGCAAACATTGCTTCATGTTGGTGATCGGCATCCTTGCGTGGCAAGGATGGTCCAAATCTTCGGCTGCAGAGCCGGACACCTCGGCTCCTGGCGAGCCTCCGCCCGCGCCGCAGAGGCTCGAGGCCTCCGAAGTGCCGCAGCGCGCGCAAGGCGAGCGCATCTCCGGAATGAGCGATCCCTTCTTCATGGCAGAGCTCATGCGCTTGCACGCGGAGGAAGAACTCGCGCGCCTTGGTACGGGAGCCTCTGCGGGATCCACCGCGAACACGACCAGTGATGCCTTGAGCGCCCCCGGCAATCCGGCATTCCGCATCAGCCTTCAATCCACGATGCCCGGAAATCCCGGACGCGCGTGGATCAACGGCGCCGACGTTCGCGTGGGCGAAGCCGTGCCCGGCATCGACCTCCAGTCGCCGCCGAGACTCGTGGAGGTGACCAGCACGAGCGTTTTGGTCGTTTGGGGTGACCAGAAGTACCGCATCGATCTTGATGGCGGCGCACCCACGGAGGTGGATTCCCGATGAGCTACGTCATTGATCGCGACGCGCCCCTGATCGTGCGGCTTCTGCTGCGCAAAGGAGATATTCAACCGGAAGACCTGGAGCGTCTTCCCATCCCCGTGTCTTCGCTGCCGAGCAATCCGGAAGCTCAGCTCATGGAAGCGGGCCTGGCCAGCGAACGCACGCTCGCCCTGCGCATTGCCGAATACCTCGGCTGCTCGTGGTTCGAATTGGATCCTGATCGAGCCAACGTGGTGTTGGAGGGCTTCCCGCCCGACCGCATCAAAGAGCGCGGCACCCTTGAGGAACTCACCGTTTCGTGTCGCGAAGCGATCGCCAAGGTGCCGGAAAGCATCTTCCGCAATCGCCGCGTGCTGCCGCTGTTCCTTTCTCATGGAACGCTGCACGTGATCGCTGCTGATCCGCTCGACACCAGCGCGATCGAAGAGGTCCGGATGGTCACGAATTTGTCCGTGGCGATGCACGCCTGCACGGCGGGTCTGTACCGCGCGGTGCTGATGGAAGTGTTCGGAGACCGCGACAAGGTCAACGAGATGCTCGGCGAAAACCGCGACAGCTTTGATGATGAGCTGATCGCTCTAAAGGGCGTCGACGTGGACCTCAACGAAGCAATCGCGAGCGGCTCGGACACCGCAGTATTGCGCTTCGTCAACTCTGTCCTGCTCCAAGCGGTCGAAGAGGGCGCGAGCGACATCCATTGCGAGCCCTTCGAGAGCTGCGTGCGCGTGCGCTATCGAGTCGACGGACAACTGCGTGAAGTTACTGCGCCTCCGCCGCGCTTGTTCCAGCAAGCGATCTCGCGCATGAAGATTCTTGCCAAGATGGACATTGCCGAGCGGCGCGTGCCACAGGACGGGGCGATCGCGATCAAGGACGGTGAGCGTCGTGTGGACCTACGGGTCAGCACCGTGCCGACCGTCTACGGCGAGAAGATGGTGTTGCGTCTGCTGGAGAAATCCGCGCTGCCCAAAGATCTGACTCACCTCGGCTTCACTCCGGAGCAGGCGCGAGATTTCCTTGAAGCCGCGCAAGCGCACCACGGCTTGATCTTCGTGACCGGCCCGACCGGCAGCGGCAAGAGCACTTCGCTCTACACCTGCCTCGGCCTGATCAACGAGCCGAACCGGAACATCCTTACCGTCGAGGATCCGGTGGAGTACAAACTCCACGGCCTCAACCAGGTGCAGGTGAACAACCTCGCTGGCTTGACCTTCGCCACGGCGCTGCGCTCCTTCCTCCGCCAAGATCCGGACGTGATCATGGTGGGCGAGGTGCGAGACACCGAAACCGCGCAGATTTGCATGCGCGCCGCACTCACCGGCCACTTGGTGCTGTCCACACTGCACACCAACAGCGCGCTTCAAGTGATCTACCGCTTGGTGGATATGGGCATCGAGCCATTCTTGCTCGGTCCCGCACTGCGCTTGTTGGAGGCGCAGCGTCTGGTGCGCCGGCTCTGCCCGGACTGTCGGCGCGAGCAAGTGCTTCCCGAGAAGACTGCGCTGCGCCACGGCCTCACGCCGGGTTCAACGGTGTGGCGGGCTGGAGAGGAACCGAAGTGTGGCACCTGCCGTGGCCGCGGCACCAAGGGCCGACTCGGCCTCTACGAGGTGATCCGCGTCACCGAGGACATTCAGGATCGCATTTCTTCACGGGTACCGATGGAACAGCTGCGCGACTTCCTGATTCAATCCAAGGTTCGATTCCTCGCCGATGATGCGCGCGCCAAGTTGCTCGCGGGCCACACCAGTTTCGCGGAGGTAGCGGACTACATCCGCGTGGACTGACATGGCCAGCGCAAACGCACGATCCAAGAGCACCTTCCTGCAGCCGCGGGTGGCGATCAAGCGCCATCGCGCTGCGAAGTTGCAGGACGTGCTCTCGTTCTTCCGTCAACTCAACACGCTGTTCCGCTCGGGCACTCCGCTTTATCAGGGTCTGCTGATCGCCTCCGAGCAAACCGAAAGCACCGAAATGTCGCGAATCGTGCAGGCCCTCGCCGACGGGGTGGCCAGTGGCGGAACGCTTTCCGACTCGATGCGCGCGCACCCGAAGGTCTTCCAGGACGAGTGGTGTGAGGTCGTCCGCTGCGGCGAGCTTTCCGGCGAGTTGGACAAGGTGCTCACCCGCCTCTGCGAACAGGTCGAGGAAGTGCAAGCGCTTCGCGCGAAGATCACGAGCGCGCTGTTCTATCCCGTGATGATCCTGTTTGTCTCGGTCGGCGCAGTGTTGGTGATGATGACCGTCGTGGTGCCGACCTTCAAATCGATGTTCGCCGAATTCGGCAAGGAACTGCCCGGACCGACGCTGAAACTGGTCGCCATCTCGGACAATCTGCGCGCCAATGGCGGGACCTATGCACTGATGCTCGTCATCGGAGCGGTGATGTTCCGCAGTTGGGTGCGAACCGAAGGGGGTAAGCGCCTCTGGACGCGCTTCCTCATGTCCTTGCCGGTCATCGGCGATCTGATGGTGCAAAGCGCGATGCAAAAATTCGCGCTCAATCTCTCCAATCTGCTGTCTTCAGGCGTCTCGATCCTTGAGTCGCTGGACATCGTGCGCGGCGTCTATCGGAGCAATCCGGCCTACCAAGACGCGACCGCGAGGATGTCAGTGCAGATCGGACG
>CAZCXL010000226.1:0-4753 GCA_964502625.1 uncultured Planctomycetales bacterium
AAGATCCAGTGGGAGTAAGACTCCATCCTCGCGCAGCAGCAGATCACCGGGCGTGAGATCAGGGTCGTGAAAGCCCAGAGTGTGCAGCATCGCCAAGCCGGAGCCAGCGCGTTCCGCAGCTTCCGGCAACAGCTCCAAGAGCAAGCGGCCGCGCTGCCACGGCCGCGCAAAGAAGCTGCAGCCCTCCTTCTGGTCCACCGCCAGGGCCGGGCCGGTCCATCCCAGCCGCGGAGCGAGCCGTGCGTGCAATCGAGCCTCGCGCTGGGCTGGTCCGGTGCGCAGCATCCGGCGCAGGGTCTCGAGCGGCCGCTGGGGCGCATCGCACTTGAGCAGCCAATCGTTTCCTTCCAGACGCAGACGGAGCACGGCGCGCCGCGGTGAAAGTCGCAGCAGCTCGCCCTCGCCTGCGAGCGCAGAGCGGCGCAAGGCCGCAAGTCGCGGCTCGGCCGGTTCGGGACCCGCCGCCGCGCGCTCCAGCAGCGCGATCAGGAGAGGGTGGCGGTCCGAGGAAGCCTCCAAGCGGGGAGACAGGGTAGCCGGAGAGGCCTCGCGCAGGGAGAATCCCTTGTGTTGATCCTGGACCGCGCCTTCTTGCGCGAGATTGCCACCCGACTGCTGCTCGTTACGGCTGGGGTGACTTTCTTGATCGGCCTCGGTGGCGCGATTCGGGCCTCCTCGATCAGCCAAGGCGCGCCGCTGTGGGTGCCGCTCACCTTGGTGCCGCTGATCGTCGGCCAAGCGCTGCCGTATTTCGTTCCCGTGGCGTTGCTCACCGCAGTGGTGTTGGCCTACGGACGCATGGCTGCGGACGGCGAGGACGTCGCCGCGCTTGCTGCCGGGGCTGCACCGCTGCGGCTCCTGTTGCCTGCGGCCCTCGCCGGACTCGCCGTGGGTTTGGCCATGCATCCGCTGAACGCGGAAACGCTTCCCAATCTCTATCGCCAGATGCGAGAGGTGGCGGCGCGCGTGCAAGTTGCTGCGCTGGAGAACACCGATCCAGGCGCGAGCGAGTTGCACTTTGGTGGACTCAACCTCATGTGGCGCGGCCGCGATCCTGACGGCGCCTTCCGCGAAGTGCTGCTGCATTTACGAGCCGGGGCTTCGGCCTCCGGGCCTCGGCCCGGCGCCCGCGCACCAGCGTCCGCAGCTGCCAGTTCCCGGCAGGAAGCTCCGCTCGAAGAGTTGCGCGTGCGCGCCGATCGCGCGCGCATGCGGGTGCAAGGCGGCGTACTCGTGTTCTCCTTCGAAGGCTTGCGCGCCTTCAGCGAGACGGGCGGTGCGGAAGGTTGGAACGTGCAGAATGATGGATTGAGTTACGTGACGATCGATCTCGCCACTCTCGCTGAGGGTCAGCGGCCGCAGAGCCGGCCCAAGGACCTGCCCTCCTCCGTGCTCAAGGAAATGTTGAAGGATCCGGGACTCTCTCCGGAAACACGAAGCCGCACGATCTTCACTCTCCATCAGCGCCGGGCCATGTCCGCATCCGCGCTGCCGCTCGCGCTGTTAGGCGCGGTGTTGGGTTGGCGGCTGCGCAAGGGCGGCGTGCTGGCCGGCTTCGGCGCATCCATCGTGCTGCTGGTTCTGCTCTTCTATCCGGCCTATTACTTGGGAGAGGGGTTGTTCGCAGGTGGTGCCATGCCGCCGACTCCCGCCGCATGGCTGCCCTTCCTCGTACTGCTGCCGCCGCTGCTTTGGGCCTCCCGTGGCTTGGGGAGACGCCGCTGATGTTGCAACGCTTCGATCGCTACGTGTTGCGCGTCTACCTCGCTTGGTGGCTGGTGGTGGCGTCCGCGCTCTGCGGCTTGTTCACCGCCCTTGATCTGCTCGGCAAGAGCGACGAAATCCAACAAGCTGGCGAGCAAGGACTCGGACTGCTCGATCTGGGCATGTACGCCCTGCTGCAACAGCCCTTCTTGCTGCTGCAGTTTGGCCCCTACGTCACCTTGCTGGCGGCGCTGGGCACCGTCACGCAGTTGCTGAAACACCGCGAATGGGTTCCGGTGCTCGCTGCCGGCCGGTCCGCGCTGCGCGCCATGGCTCCGGCCTTGGGCGCGGCGGTAGTGATCGCGCTTGCGCTCTCTGCGACGCGGGAAGTGGTCGGCCCGCGGCTCTTGCCACAACACGAAGCCTTGAATCGCCGCTTCTTCTCCCAGGTGGAATGGGCGCCTCGGGATCTTTGGGTGCGCGGCTTCGGCGACGCGCGCATGCACGCTGGTGCCTTCGTTCCCAAGGTGAGCGGCGGACCCAGCTTGGAAGACTTGCAGGTTTTTCTGACCAGCGCGCGCGGCGAGGAAATGCTGCGCGCGACCAAGGCGAAATGGAACGGCCACTCCTGGGACCTGGAGGAAGGTCGCATGCTCTTCCCCGGCGGCGAGGAGCCGATCGCGAGCTTCGTGCGTCCGGGTTTGGCGCCGGTCGACGTGGAGCGCGCATGGTTCGCGCGGGTGCGGCCGCTTGATCTTTCCATCGCGGATTGCGAGGCCTTGTTGATCGGTGATCCAGAGCATCGGCAGGCCGCCACGCTGGCCTGGACTTGGCGCTTTGCGCCCGCCGTGCCCTTGCTCTTGATTCTCATCGGTCTGCCGTTCGTGATGCGCTTCGAGCGCCGTTCCTCGCTCGAAGGTCTGGCCGGAGGTCTGGCGCTTTGCGGGGTCTACTTCGTCGTCGAACTCGTGGCGCGCGACTTGGGAGGGCGCGGCGCGCTCTCTCCGTTCTGGGCCGGGGCGGGGCCCGTGCTGCTTTTTTCCGGACTCGCGGTGGCCGCCTGCGGCCGCTTGCGCGGTTGAGGCGGATGCACGCCCGGCCCTGTTAGGATGCAGGCGTGCACGACGCGCTCCAATGGCCGGATGGGGCATTTCCGTGGCCTGCACGCGGCCTAATGCGCAGAGTGCCGGGCGGTGCGTACGTGGCTTGGGGTGCCGTGGTGACGGGCGCAGTCACCCTCGGGGAAGACGCGAGTGTTTGGTTCGGCTGCGTGATCCGCGGCGATGACGCGCCGATCACCATCGGCCCGCGCACGAACGTCCAAGACGGCACCATCATTCACGCCGACACCAACCAAGCGCATCACATCGGATCCGACTGCACCATCGGCCACCGCGCCGTTTTGCACGGTGTCCGCATCGGCGACGGCGTTTTGATCGGCATGAGTTCCACAGTGCTGGGTGGTGCCACGGTCGGCGAAGGCGCCGTGGTTGCAGCCGGCGCTTTGGTGAAAGAAAACTTTGTCGTGCCACCGCGCATGCTCGTGGCCGGAGTTCCGGCGCGCATCGTGCGCGTAGTTTCCGACAAGGAAATCGAGTTCATGCGCCTCTCGATCCCGCACTACGTGCACCAGGCCCGCGCCTACCTCGCAGAGAGTGAGTCTCTGGTTCGTGGCTCCGGGCGCTGAGGCCTGGACGCGGCTGCAGGCCGCGCTCTCCAGCATGCCGGGCGCGGTCGTCGCCTTCTCCGGCGGCGTGGATTCCGCCGTGCTGCTCGCGGCCGCTCGGGAAGTGCTCGGAGCCGAGCGTGTGCTCGCAGTGATCGCCGTCAGTCCTTCGCTCGCGCGCGAGGAACTCGCTTCCGCGCGCGTCCAGGCCGCTCAGATCGGCGTGGAGTTGATCGAACTCGAGACCCGGGAACTCGACGATCCGCGCTACCGCGCGAACGCGGGCGATCGTTGCTTCTGGTGCAAGGAGGCCTTGTTCACGACGGCCAGCCCGTTGGCCGAGGCGCGCGGTTGGGACCTCTGCTACGGCGAAAACGCCGACGATGCGGGAGAGCATCGGCCAGGCGCGAGGTCCGCCGCCGCGCGCGGAGTACGCGCGCCCTTGCGTGAAGCGGGGTGGGGGAAAGCCGAAGTGCGTTCCTTTGCGCGGCTGCGCGGATTGAGCAGCGCCGAGAAACCGGCGGCGCCCTGTCTTGCATCCCGCCTGCCCGTAGGCGTGCCCGTGAGCCGGACGGCGCTGGATCAACTTGAAAAACTGGAAGAATCCGTGCGCGGACGCGGATTTCGCATCGTGCGCGTCCGCCACTTCGCGGCGGATCGTGCGGTGCTCGAGATTGGCGCCGAGGAGTTGGAGCGGGCCCAGGCCATTCTCTCCCTCTTGCGTGCCGACGCGGAAATCCTCGGCTACGCGCACCTCGATCTGCGCGCCTATCGCTCGGGTGCGGTCGCCGGGCCTGCGCTGCAGGTTTAAGGCGAGCGCCTAGCGCGGCTGCGCGCCACGCCGGTGGTATTCCTCGAGCCAGCGGCGGTAGCGCAACGGCACTTCGCTGGCCGACATGCTGCGCAGGGCCTCCTGGAGGCGCGGCGGGAGCAACCCCCAACGGGCGTACGCGGGCGGCATCTGGCCGTTCAGTAGAGCAGAGTCCGGCGGCGTGGCTTGGCCGCGGTCCGCTTCTTGATTGCCGCTCTTCTGATTCTCTTCCGTGCGCGAATCGTCCGGCTTGTCCTGATTCGGCTGACCACCTTGGGGTTGGTTGCCCTCGCTCGGCGACGACTGTGGTTTGCCTTTACCATTCTGAGGATTCTTAGAACTTGACGGCGGATCAGGCAGCAGAGCGAGCAATTCTTCCATGTTGGCCACGAGGGTGGCGAGCGCTTGTTCGGCCGGCTCCAGCGCGTGGCCCCGCTCCTGGGCGCCAAGACCATCGCTCTCGGCTCCGGTGCGCACGCTTTCGTCAGCTTGGTCGTAACTCTCGCGCAGACGCAGGATCGCGTCGATGATCATGTGCTCCGTAACCTTCTCCTGCGCCTGGGGTGAAGGCG
>CAZCXL010000227.1:0-4715 GCA_964502625.1 uncultured Planctomycetales bacterium
GGATGTGGATGGTGCGGATGTCGTCGCCGTGGATCTCGATGGCGATGGGATCGGCGTTCGGAAGCGTGAGCGGACCGATCCGTTTGATCTCGAATCCGCTCGAATCCAGGACACGTAGTTGAGCAACGTCCGGATAGCCGTTGAAGGCGCACAGCGCGAAGCGGACGTTGCGGACGGGGGTGTCGTAGTTGAGAGTCAGCCGACGGTCGAGGGTTACGATATATGGGTCCGACGCGATGCACTTGCTTCTGACACCCTCGAAACCGCGATCGATCCAGATCATCCTGCTGTTGGGATGGCAGGAGTAAGCGCATCCATCGATGACCAATCCTGGACCTTGCAGTCCGTTGCAACTCAGCGTATTCTCGTCGAGCCACTCGGTACAGAGATTATCGAGCGCGACGTTGAATCTCTCGAAATTCTCGAACCCATGCGCGCTTGCTGGTGCTACAGCAGTGACTGGGGCCGGGAACGCTTGGTCGACTGGGGTCCGTGGGGCAATGTCGGAACCAGACCGACGCGGGAATGCCGAGAGTACCAGCACGGCGAGCATCACGAGAAGTCGAAGGTTCAAGTGCTTCGTGTACATGATTCTCACTCCTGGATTCGCATCAAGGCTGTCATAGTTTCCTCACAAGAATATGGATTCTGTACTCGGTGACGCCGCTGACGCTTGAGTCACCCTCCCATGTCATGACCACCACGTCATTCGATGAGCCACTATATTCCGAGGTCGCGAGTGCTGGCCTCCAGCTCGTGGCGCCGACGACCTCGCTGGAGGAAGATCCTCCGACCGGTCGTGCTCGAATGGTGCGGACCGTGAGGAACTCTCGATCGTAGATGATGGCGTCGCCGAAGTAAGAATCCTCAAGATTCAAGGGCACGGGATGTCCATCGTAAGCGCTCGTCGGATGGTCATATGCCGTAGTGGTGGGAGTCGACGGCTCGTAGTCAATGACTACGACGCGGATCATGTCTGGGGTTGCGCCATCGGCCTCCGTGTCAATCCAAGTCAACAGGAGGAGATTGTCGGTCGCCGCGAAGTCCAGCTCGCTGCCGGCGAGGTTGGGGCGCCGCATTGGATCCTCGTTGGAAGTGCCGTTGTGGGCGAAATCATGCGCGTCCTCCTGATCCCAGTCCCACAAGGTGGCGTTCGCGTTCGGTGCGAAGCGAAAGAGCCGGATCCTGCTGTCCTGCGGGTCGTTGTTTGAATGGTGGCCGGCCGCGATGAAGGTCGAGAAGGCGAAGACCAAGTTGCCATCCGCATCGGTGCAGATGTCCGGCGAGACGTTACCTCCCTGCATCGGCCCGCCGGACAGGTGATCGAGCGGTTGGTCCTCGAACAGCATCTGGATCTCGGTGTGGAAAGAATTGCCCGAGAAGTCGAGCTCCGCGAAGCGGATGTCGTGATTGCGGTACTGGTTACTGCTACCGCTGATGCCGGCCTCGTGGACGTAGATCACGCCGGCGTGGTCCGTGCCGAGAGCGACGAGGTCCGGCATCACCTCCACCTCTCCACTTTCCACTTCCTCGTCCACGCGCTTGCCTTCACCGGCCTGCGTGCCGACGATCGCGGAAATCTTCACCGTGGAGCCCGTATCCACTTCCACCAAGACGGACTCGAGGTGTTCGTAGTTGCTGGCAGTGCCGACATCGAAGCGGACCCAGGTCACGATGAAATTCTCGCCGACGGCGACGACATCCGGGCGCTGGCAGGAGTCATCGTCGGTGCTGTGGATGTTGAGCGCCGGGTCGCCGAGTACGCGATGGAAGTCGGTGTCGGCGAGAGCGGGAATCGTCCACTGGTCGGTCCCCGTCTTCGGAATGAGCATGCCCTCGACCTGGAAGCGATCCGGCGAGTCGTCGATCTGGGAATGCCAGGCGACGAAGATGTGGTCGCTGTCGCTAATCGCGACGGTGGCGTGATCCGCGCGGAAGTCCGCGCCGCCTCCCATCGGAATGCTCTCTAGATAGGACGGGAGCTCCTTCGGGGAGTTCAGGCCCAGGGTCGTCTGTGCGAACACGCCAGCAGTGAGGCCGACGGATAGCAGCGCAAGGATCATGCCGTTCAGGCTACACCCGGAACGCAATCGGCGCCAGAGGGCGACCTCAGATCGCTGAATAATATGACGGATATCATAGTATCCGTCGTTCCCCATGGCCGAGTTCCCCACGGTCCAACTCTCCGTCGCCACGCCGTGGTCCTTCCACCATGGCGCGTCCGGGGTCAAAGAACTGGCCACGGCCGCGGCGGCGCGCGGGATCGGGGCGTTGGGGCTCGCGGACCGCAACGGGCTGTGGGGCGCGGTCTACTTCCAGCAAGCCTGCGTGGCGGCGGGGGTCCAGCCGCTGCTCGGCCTGCGGCTGGAGGTCGAAGGCGCGCGCGCGCAGGTGCTGGCGCGCAACGCGGCGGGTTGGTCTGCGGCCTGCCGGCTGGCCACCCGCGTGCCACTGGAGCAAGTCGCGCGCGAGGCGCCGGGTGTCGGGCATTCGACCCGGCTGCTCGTCTGGCTGCAGGAAGAGCGCGCGCGTGCGCCGGGCGGGCTGGTGGTGCTGGCGCAGGATGCGGGACTGCTGCGCGGACTGAAGGATTCCGGCGGCGCTGAGGGTCTGTATCTCGCCGTGCGTCCCGGCGCCGCCGCTGCGGACGACGCCACGCGGGCCGCGGCGCTCGGCCTCGCGGCCGCCGCCGCGCCGCCGGTCGCCTTTCTCGATCGCGCGCACTACGCGCGCCACCGCCTGCTTGCGGCGATCGGCGCCCACGAGAACGTGTCGCGTCTGGATGAGGTACGCGATCCCGACGCCGTCTTCGGCCTCGCGCCGAAGGACGCGTGGCTGCGCGATGTAGTTTCACTCACGGCCGCCTACGCTGCGGCGCCGCGCGCGCTGGCGGTGGCGGCGGAGATCGCCGAATCCATTTCCTTCACCATTCCGCTCGGTCAGAAGCGCATGCCGCGCACCGGCCTGGGCGCAGCCGCCTTCGGCGAACTCGCGCGCCTTTGCCACGCCGGGCGCGCGCACCGGCGCCTCGACGGACCCGAGTGGGAAGAGCGCGGCTACGCGGCCCAACTCCAGCGCGAACTCGCCCTGATCCGCACCCAAGACCTCGCCGACTACTTCCTGATCGTCGCGGAGATCGTGGCCTGGGCGAGCGCGCAGGGCATCCAAAACTGCGGGCGCGGGTCCGCCGCGAACAGCCTGGTTTCCTATCTGCTCGGCTTCACGCACGTGGACCCGCTGCGCCACGGCCTGTGGTTCGATCGCTTTCTCAACGCCGGCCGCGCCGACTTCCCCGATGTGGATCTCGACTTCGCCTGGGACGAGCGCGACCGCGTGCTTGACTTCGTCTACCGCCGCCACGGCCGCGACCACGCCGCGATGCTCGGCACCCATGTCACCTTCGGCGTGCGCGGCGCGGTGCGTGAGATCGCCAAGGCGATGGGCGTGCCCGCCGCCGAAATCGCTCCCATGACCCGCGCGCTGCCTTGGGCCTACGACGGCAGCCTGGATCTGGAGCGGATCCGCAGTCATCCGCGCACCGCGCGTCTGCCGCTCGATGCCGAACCGTGGCGCACGATTCTGCAAGAGGCTTTCGCGTTGCGCGATTTCCCGCGCCACCTCGGCGTGCTCGCGGGCGGCATGGTGATCGCGCCGGGGCTGCTCACTGACCATCTGCCGCTGCAACTTGCGCGTAAGGAGACCGAAGACGGGCGCGTGGTGATCACGCAATGGGACATGAATCCGGTCGAAGACGCGGGCCTGCTCAAGATGGACCTGCTCGGCAATCGCGGCTTGGCGGTGATTCGCGACGCCACCGCCGCGGTCGAACTCCACAGCGGGCTGCGCGCCGACTTCGCGCGCGTGGACGCCGAGCAGGATCTGCGCACGCGCGAGTTGCTGGCGCGCGGCGACACCATGGGTTGCTTCTACGTGGAGTCGCCGAGCATGCGCGGGCTGCTGACGCAACTGCGCTGCCGCGACTTCAGCACCTTGGTGGCCGCGTCTTCGATCATCCGGCCCGGCATCGCGTCCTCGGGCATGATGCAGGCTTACGTCGAGCGGCATCTGCAGGTGGCGCGCGGCGGACGCCACGAAGACGCGTGGTATCTGGATCCGCGCCTGCGCGTGCTGCTCGGCGAAACCTACGGCGTGATGGCCTACCAGGAAGACGTGCTGCGCGTCGCGCAACTGCTGGCCGGCATGAGCGCCGCCGAGGCCGACGCGCTGCGCAAGGCCATGACCCACAAGCGCTCGCCGGAGGCGATCACGGCCTTCGGCGCGCGCTTCGAGGCCGGCGCGGTGGCGCAGGGCGTGGCGCCGGAAGTCGCGCGCGAATTGTGGCGGCAAGTCGAATCCTTCTCCGGCTATTCCTTCTGCAAGGCGCACTCGGCTTCTTATGCGCAAGTGTCCTACCGCTCGGCGTGGTTGCGCGCGCACTTCCCGGCCGAGTTCATGGCCGCGGTGCTGTCGAATCACGGCGGTTTCTATGCCACCTTTGCCTACGTCGCCGAAGCGCGGCGCATGGGATTGCGTCTCCTGCTGCCCTGTGTGAATCGCGGCGATGCCGCCTTCCAGGGACGCGGACGCGAGTTGCGGGTGGGTTTGGCGGAGGTGCGCGGCCTCGGCATCGCGGGCCGCGCGCGCCAGCTCGCGGCCCCCCCCGTCGGCGGAGGTTTCACATACAAGGAGGACATTTTCACGCGCGCCCGTCCATT
>CAZCXL010000228.1:0-4710 GCA_964502625.1 uncultured Planctomycetales bacterium
GCACGCTTCGCTTCCGTCCGCATCTTGGCATCAAGACCGTCGAAGTCACGGAAGCGCTCGAGCTGACTGCGAAGGCGCTGAAGCGGCTCTAGATCACCCTCACCGTTCAGGGCTGCACGCGACTCCAAGCGGCGGGAAGCGCCGCGGGCCCGCCCTCGGGCGCGAGCAGAGTCTCGCGGAGGGCGGCCGCGGTTTCCTGCACTTCGAGCGAACCGGGCGCCGCGGCCTGTGCTTCCTCGATGCGCGTGAGCACGTCGGCTGCGGGCTTACCCTTCTCCGCCTCGTCGACGGCCTTCTCCAGCAATTTCCATCCCTTCACGGCCTCGCGGTGGCGCGGATCGCGTTCGAACTGTTGCGCGCGTTCCGCAGCGAGCAGCGCGAGATCACCGCCCGGGAACTCGGCTGCGATGCGAAGCCAGATGGCGCCCGCGGCCAGCACCCGATTCTCCTCTTCGGCGAGTGCGGCTCGTTTGGACAATTCCACTCCGGCAGCTTCTGCGCCTGTGATCACGTCGTGCGCTTCGCGCACGGCGGAGGAGAACTCCGCGGCGGCGCCGAGATCGGCGAGCGGCTTGGCGGCGAGGATCGCTTCGCGATAGTGCTCGGCTTCCAGCGCGCGCTTGGCGAGCTCCAACTGGGGAAGCAGGTCGGCGATCTCGAAGAGTTTGCGGCGCGCGGCGAGGTCGTCGAGTGCGACGTCGATCGGCGTGACCGTCGGTTCCGCCGGGTCCCAGCCCGCGCCTTTGGAGAGGTTGGGATCGCCTTCCCAGGCCACGGTGCCGTCCACGTCGATCACGAGAATGCGCGGCAGACCCCAGCCCTCGGGCACGACGTTGTAGGCGGGATAGAGCAGGTGACGCGTGTCGCGCATGATGGACACGCCCTCCATGGGATGCTTCTCCAGCCAGGCGCGAATCTCGTCCGCGCGCTGATCGTTGGACACCACGGCGACCACCTGCAGCCCGATCTCCGCGTATTCCTTGGCGAGAGTGGCGTAGTAAGCCGAAGTGGGAATCGCTTCGTCCTGGTAGGTGGTCCAGAAACAGAGCAGCACCGGGAGGCCGCGCGCGGCGAACAGGTCCACCGGCTCGCCTTGCAACCATTCACCTTCCGCGAGCAGCGGCGGCTCCGAGCCGAGGAACACTCCGGGCACGCGCAGGCTGGAGTCCTCTTTCCGGCGCTGCAGCGCAAGTTCGCGCTCCACGCGCGCCGCTGGATCGTGAGGATCGCGCGCGAGCAGACGGATTTCCTGGTAGTCGGCCTGGCCAGTGGCCGTGATCAAGCCGAAGGAGCCGCGCACGCTGTCGCGCGGCATGCGCGAGGTGCGAATCCACTTGCCGTCGAGATACACGTCTACTTCGGCGAAACCGTCGCTGGCGGTGACCACGTCGGCGCGCAGACGCAGCCAACCTTCACCGAGCGGAATCTGCAGGTGATCGCGCACGGTCCAGGTTGCGCCGCTCTTGGTGCTCAGGTCCAGAAATCCCTTCTTGTGAATGATGACGGCGTGCGTGTTGTCCGCGTCTTTGCGGCCGAAGCACAGTCCCATGACCGTGCCTTCCTTGCCAAAGCGCATGTCGGCCTCGAGCGAGAAGTCGCCCTCAAAGGCGGCGTCGTAGGCGAGCTCTTGGGTCTGGAGTTGCGCGCGATCCTGGCTGATGGTTTCGTCAAAGGTCACGTCGGCCTCGATCACCTTGCCGTAGGCGCGGTAGGCCTTGTTGCTGGACCAACCCTCAAGGTCGTATTCGTTGTAGGCAATCTTCCAGCGCGCCAGACTGACGCCACTTTCGCGCGCGACGTCCGCGTAGAAAGTCATGGCTTCCGGCATGGACCAGGATGCGCTCATCCGCCTTGCGATTTCCATGGCCATCCGCGGCATCTTGCGCTCGCGGTAGGAGTGCGCGAGCGCCATGCCGGATTCGCCGAGTCGCTGCTTGAGTTGGTCGTGCCGCCGATGCAGCGGATCGAGCTTCTCCATGAGCGCGACGGCCTCCGCGAAACGCGGATCAGAATCTTGGCCGCGGAGTCCCATCTCGCGCGCGAACGCGCGATACAGGGCGGCCGCACGGTCAAGTTGCTTCAACTCGTGCAGGGCCTCGGCCAACTTCCAGAGCACGGTCGGGTCGTCGGGCGTAGTGAACCAAGCCTCTTCGTACAATTCGGCGGCGAGTTCCTTGTCCCCGCGTTTCCAGGCGGCGTCGCCGTAGGCTACGGGGCCGAGCACGCCTTCGCCCTTGCCGATCTGCGAGTCCCGCAACGCCAGAATCCAATCCTTCCAAACCGCGTTCAACTCGTCGACGGTACGCGCTGGGACGTCTTTCCCAGAGAGCACGATCTCGGCGAAATGCTCGGCGCGCTTGTTCGCCGGCAGGTCCCCGGCGCGCGACTGGTAGTACGCGTGCAAGGGATCGCGGAGTACTGCGCGTCCGGTAGCAGGATCACGCCAGTTGTAGAGGAAGTAGACGACGCCCCAAGTCGGACCGTACCAGGGCGGTCCCCACTCGTACTCGCCCTCGACGAGCATGCGGAACGATGGCGCGCGCTCGGAGCTCATCATGCGGCCCTGGTCGTCTTTGGTGCCGTCTTCCGGATCGCGCATCCAGCCGTTTTCCATGCGCGGCGCAATGTCGAAGAGGCGGCCCGGATTGACCTGGTTCCAGCGCACGGTGCCGTTGGAGAGGATCACGGTGCCTTCGAAGAAAGAGGCATAGGCCTCGTTGAGCCAACCGGGCACCCCGTTGCCCGTCAGCGACACGAATTGGTGCGCGGCTTCGTGGAAGAGCGTGCCGAACATGCCGCGAATCGTGTCTTCGCCGCGCACCGGATCTTTGCCGTTCGATTCCACGTAGGTTTCCACCGCGTCGCCGGTGAAGTGCCCGGCCGACCAATCCACCGGCGGTCCTTGGCCGAGCTTCAGGTATTCGTCGCGGGTCTTGAAGATGTGGACGTTGATGCGCGGCGTGGGATCACCATCGAGTTTGTAGCGGAAGAAGTGCCGGTAGGCCTGGTTCATCTGCTCCATCGCGATTCCTGCGGTTTTCAGCACCAGGTAGCCGGCGTTGGTGCGGATGCGGTAATTCGGCGTTTCTTCCACCCAGGCGTCGTTCCACTCGGAATGCTTGGCGTTTTCCGTGGCGATCCATTCGGGGTCTGCGCCTTCGAGCGGATCCGCGCCCGCGAAGAGGTCTTCCGTGGCGACGTCCGCGCCGCCGGTGCGTTGGATTTCCTCCAGTCGGCGCAAGGTCTCCGCATCGCCCGGCAGAATGTGAAGGATTTCCTCGAGCACCGCGATCGCGGAGTGCATCCGTCCGCGCGCGCTGTGATCTTGCTCGAGTTTGCGCAACTCTTTGACGTAGTCGCTGGTGAGCCGACGGAACTCCTGCGCAGTGAGATCGAGAGTCGCGAGTTTTTCTTCTACTGCCTTGATCTCGGCGCGCGGCGCAGCCGGCTTCTTGCCCACTGCGCCCACGGCCAGCCACTGGTGCAAGGCGTAGGCCGCCGAGTCGGGATCGCCTATGCGCTCGCAAACCTCCGACCACAGACGCAGCGCGCCGAGATGGCGGTCATCGCGCTCGAGCGCGCGCTCCACGCTCGCCCGGGCTTCCGCGAAGTTGCCCTCCTCGAGCGCGGCGCGCGTGGCCGCCAGATGCTTGGCGATGAAGGGGTTGTCGCCGCCGCTCGTCCCCGGCAGGACGAGAAGCGCGAGACCCAGGGCGAGCAGGATACGAAGCATCAGACCGAGAGCGGATCCGGACCCGAGGCGAGAGTGCGACGGCGCAACTGGCCGCAGGCAGCGTCGGTTTCCCTACCGAGGCTGCGCCTTAAGGTAACCGAGGCGCCGGTCTCCTGGAGCGCCCGCGCAAATTCTTCTTGGCGTTCGCGGGCGGGCCGCCGGAAATCCATGCCGGCAACCGGGTTCCAGGGAATCAAATTCACGTGGCAACGCCGGCCGCGCAGCATCCGGCCCAGCGCGCGGGCCTGATCGGGTGAATCATTGGTGTCTTCGAGCAACACATATTCGACCGTGTATTCCCGGCCCGTGGCCGAGAACAGCGCGTCGGCTTCTTCCAGGGTTTCAAGCAAGGACCGCTTGCGCACCCCGGGCACCAGGGCATGACGGAGTTCGTCATCGGGCGCGTGCACGGACAGAGCGAGCGTCACCTGGCGGCCCCACTGCGCAATTCGCTCGAGCGCGCCCTTCGGGCCAACGGTGCTCAAGGTGATGCGCCGCGCGGCGAGACCCATGCCTTCCTCGTCCATGATCGCCTCGAGCGCCGAGAGCGTGGCCTCCAGATTGTGTCCGGCGTCGCCCATTCCCATCACTACCACGCGTCCGATCGGTCCGGCCTCGCGCACCAGCCACAGCGCCTGCTCCACGATCTCGCCGCTGGAGAGATTGCGCTCCAAGCCTTCGAGTCCGCTGGCGCAGAAGGCGCAACGCACCGGGCAGCCCACCTGCGTGCTCAAACAGGCCGTGAGGCCGCGCGTTCCCGGCATGGTGACGGCCTCGACGCTGGCGCCGTCCGGGAGTCCGAGCAGAACCTTGACCGCGCCGTCGGCCGCATCACTCCGCGCAAGCAGGTTCGCGCGCGGAAAGGGTTGCTCCGCGGTCAGCCGCTCGCGCAATCCGGCCGGAAGATCGCTCATCGCCTGCCAAGTGGGAGCGGCGCGACGGAAGATCCAGTTCGCGGCGCTGCGGCCGTGGAAGGG
>CAZCXL010000229.1:0-1014 GCA_964502625.1 uncultured Planctomycetales bacterium
CCGACACTTGGCGCACGGGGCATTCGCCGGCGTATCGCGCCGGGCTCGAGCGCGCAGCCGCACTCGACTCCGAGTTGACGATGCTCGAGGCGTCCATTCCGCGCACCATGGTGATGAAGGAATTGGCCATGCCGCGGCAGACCTATCTGCTGGTGCGCGGCCAATACGATCATCCGGACATGAATCGTCCCATCTCGCGCGGCATTCCGGCTGCGCTTGGAAATCTCCCCGAAGGTGCGTCTGCCGACCGCCGCGGTCTAGCGGCCTGGATGACCGATCCCAACAACCCCCTGGTCGCGCGCGTCTACGTCAACCGGCTGTGGGAGATGTTGTTCGGCACCGGCATCGTCGCAACCAGTGAAGACTTCGGCATGCAGGGAGAATGGCCGAGCCATCCTGAATTGCTGGACACTCTCGCCGTGGAGTTCCGTGAGAGCGGATGGAACGTCAAGGCGATGCTGCGCAGCCTGGTGACCTCGAGCGCGTACCGTCAGAGTTCGCGGCTCCGTCCGGAAGCGCAGGAGAAGGATCCGGGCGTGCGTTTGCTCTCTTCCTACCCGCGGCGGCGCCTGGGCGCGGAGGAACTGCGCGACCAAGCCCTCTACGTCTCCGGTTTGCTGCAGGAGCAAGTCGGCGGCCCGTCGGTCAAGCCTTATCAGCCGGACGGGCTCTGGCAGGAAGTGGCGATGCCTTCTTCCAACACGCGCTTGTTCGTGCGCGGAGGCATGTCGGATTTGTGGCGCCGCAGCCTCTACACCTATTGGAAGCGCGCGGTGCCGCCGCCTTCCTTGCTGACCTTCGACGCGCCGACCCGCGAGTTCTGCGCCATCCGCCGAGGCATCACCAACACGCCGCTGCAGGCGCTCGTGCTCTGGAACGATGAACAATTCGTCGAAGCCGCGCGGGTGCTGGCGCAGCGTGTGCTCGCCGAAACCGTGCCGACGGGATCGGGCGCCACCAGCGGAGGCGCGGAAGGCACTTGGGATCAGGACGCGTGGCGGGTTGCGCGCCTCT
>CAZCXL010000229.1:1024-4675 GCA_964502625.1 uncultured Planctomycetales bacterium
GCCGCGAGCCTGAACTTGCCGAAGCCGTACGGCTGCGCGCCGCGCTCGACTTCTTCGCCCAGCGTTACGCCACTGCGCCGGAAGACGCTGCCAAGCTGCTCGAGGTCGGGGAATACCCTCTGCCGGAGGGCGCCGACCTGCCGCAATTGGCCGCGTGGACCTTGCTCGCGAACGCCGTGATCTCTCTCGACGAGGTGATGAACCGGAATTGATCTCATGAATTCCACTCCGCCCCATGACCCGCACGCCGAGCAACGTCTGCTGCTCACGCGCCGCCGCTTTTTCGGTGTGGGGGCGCAGTCCCTGGGTGCAGGAATCGGCGCGATGGCGCTGACTTCACTGCTCGGCCGCAACGCGCTTGCCTCAAGCACGCTCGGCAACAGCGCGTTTGGCACCGACCTTCCGAGCGGCCCGCACTTCGCGCCCAAGGCGAAACGCGTGATCTACCTCCACATGGAAGGCGCGCCGAGCCAACTCGACCTCTACGACTACAAACCCGGACTGCGCGCGCGCTTCAATCAGGATCTGCCGGATTCGATCCGCAAAGGCCAGCGCCTGACCACGATGACCAGCGGCCAAACCCGCTTCCCGGTCGCGCCTTCCGCCTTCAAATTCACGCGTTACGCGAACAACGAAGACGGACTCTGGCTCTCGGAAGTGCTTCCGCACACTGGCTCGATCGCCAAGGAAATCTGCATGGTCCGCAGCATGACCACAGAAGCGATCAACCACGAGCCGGCGATCACCTTCTTCCAAACCGGCAATCAACAGCCCGGACGGCCGTCATTTGGCGCTTGGACCTCCTACGGTCTGGGTAGCGCCAACGCGAACCTGCCTTCCTTTGTGGTGATGATCACTCAGGGCATCGGCAACATGCAGGCGCTGTCGGCGCGTTTCTGGGGCTCTGGATTCCTTCCCAGTGAGCACCAGGGTTGCAAATTGCGCTCCGGCGACGACCCGGTGCTTTATCTAAACGATCCGGCCGGCGTGGACCGCAGTGACCGCCGCAAGATGTTGGATCTGGTCGGGGAAATGAACCAGCGCGAGTACGAGCGCAGCATGGACCCGGAGGTGCGCACGCGCATCTCGCAGTACGAAATGGCGTACCGCATGCAGATGTCGGTGCCTGAGTTGACCGACTTCAGCAACGAAGACGAAGCCACGCTCGCGATGTATGGCCCCGACGTGCGTAAGCCCGGATCCTTCGCGGCGAATTGCCTGCTCGCGCGGCGTCTGGCCGAGCGCGGTGTGCGATTCATTCAGCTTTACATGCGCGGCTGGGACCAGCATGGCAACCTACCTTCTGAGTTGCGCGCGCAGGCCGGCGCGGTGGATCAACCGCAAGCCGCGCTCATCAAGGACTTGCGGCGCCGCGGCTTGCTCGACGAGACCTTGGTGCTGTGGGCCGGCGAATTCGGCCGCACCGCGTACAGCCAGGGCACGCTCACCACGGACAATTACGGCCGCGACCACCACCCGCGCTGCTTCAGTGTGTGGATGGCTGGCGGCGGCATCAAGCCGGGCATCGTCTACGGCAGCACCGATGATTTCTCGTACAACATCGTTGAGAATCCGGTCGAAGTGCATGATCTGCATGCCACCATGCAGCATTGCCTCGGTTTCGACCACGAGCGGCTGAGTTACCGCCACCAAGGCCGGGACATGCGACTCACCGACGTGTTCGGCAAAGTTCTTCAGCCCCTGCTGGCTTGAGTAGGGGAGCGGCGGACCCGCAGCATGCTTCGGCGCGGCTTCCTCCCGGTTCTTCTGACGCTCGCCGTGTGCGCCGCGGCCTACCCGCCCCGCGCGGAGCCGGTGGATTTCAATCGCCAGATCCGGCCGTTGCTGGCTGATCGCTGCTTCAATTGTCACGGTCCCGACGGCGCTGCACGTAAGGCCAAGTTGCGGTTGGATGATCCTGCGGTCGCCAAGGCCGAGCGCGAAGGCGTGATTGCGATCGTGCCCGGTGATCCCGGTGCGAGTGAGTTGGTGTACCGCATTCGCGCCGAGGATCCGGAAGAGCGCATGCCGCCGCCGGACTCGGGGCGGAAGGCCTTGTCGCCGGAGGAGAAAGATCTGCTCGAGCGCTGGATCGCCGAAGGTGCCGAGTACACGCCGCACTGGTCCTTTCTTGCACCGCGTGCTGTGCCGCTGCCTTTGGTCGCGGCGGAGAAGTGGTGCCGAGATCCGCTTGACCGTTTCATTCTCGCCAGCTTGGAGCAGCAGCAACTCACTCCGGCGCCGGAAGCCGATCGGTTGACTTTGATCCGCCGTCTCGCGCTCGATCTCACCGGATTGCCGCCGTCGCCGGAAGAGGTGGATGAGTTTCTGGCTGACACACGGACGGACGCCTACGAGCGTCTGGTGGACCGGTTGTTAGCGAGCCCGCGCTACGGAGAACACATGGCCGTGGGCTGGATGGATCTGGCGCGCTACGCCGACACCTACGGCTATCAAGTGGATGCGCACCGCGACGTGTGGCGCTGGCGCGACTGGGTGATCTCAGCCTTCAACCAGAATCTTTCCTATGACCAGTTCGCCACGTGGCAGCTCGCGGGCGATTTGTTGCCCGAGGCCACGCGCGAACAGAAGCTGGCAACGGCCTTCAATCGCCTGCATCGGCAAACGAACGAAGGCGGCAGTACGGAAGAAGAGTTTCGTGTCGAGTACGTGGTGGACCGGGTGCAAACCTTCAGCACGACCTTTCTCGGTCTGACTTTGGAGTGCGCGCGCTGCCACGATCACAAGTACGATCCTCTGCCCGCTGTGGACTATTACGGCATTTACGCCTACTTCGACGACATTGACGAGAGCGGACTCTATTCCTATTTCACGGCAGCCGTGCCCACGCCGACCTTGCCCTTGCCAACGCCGGAGCAGACTTTGGAATTGGCCCGCCTGGACCAAGCAGTGCAAACGGCAGAGGCCGCGCTCCTGACGCGCGAGCGGAACGCGATCACCGAGTTCGCCGCGTGGCGCACGGGTGGGGGAGAGATTGGCGCGCCGCAGCCCGTGTTCCACGACGCGCTCGACGCCTTGCCCGCGCAGGTGTTGGATCAACCGGCTTTGGTGCCGGGTGCGGTCGGACAAGCGATTCACTTCAGCGGCGACGACAACGCGAGTTTTCCGGGTGTCGCAGAATTTTCGCACTGGGATTCATTCAGCATCGCGCTGTGGGCTCAGGTTCCCGAACGCAAGGAGCGCGCCGTCATCTTCAAGCGCTCGCGCGCGTGGACCGACGCGGGCAGTCAGGGCTACGAACTCATTCTGGATCAGGGGCGGCTGTCTTGGTCGCTGATCCACTTCTGGCCCGGCAATGCGGCCAGCGTGCGGACGAGGGAAGAGTTACCGCTCGGGCGTTGGGTGGAGATGGTGGTGACGCACGACGGCTCGGCGCGCGCCGGCGGACTGAAGATCTATCTTGACGGTGCGCCGGTGGAGCTGGATGTCGTGCGCGATTCCTTGTGGAAACCGATTACCGGCGGCGATCCGGGCGCGCTCACTCTCGCCGAACGCTTCCGCGATGCGGGTTTCGCCGGCGGCGAGGTGGATGAATTACGAGTTTTCAATCGTGCGTTGGCGCCCTACGAAATTGCTCGGCTGCATCAGCCCACTGCAGAAGGCAGTGAAGACGAAATCTATCGCGCCTGG
>CAZCXL010000230.1:0-4648 GCA_964502625.1 uncultured Planctomycetales bacterium
TCGCCGATCAAAGTGCTTGAGGACGTTTTGGGCTTTTTGAGGGAACGCGCCCATGCCAAGGGTTTGGACCTGGAAGCAGAGCTGATCGGGCCGTTGCCCGAAGCGGTACGCACGGACCCGACTCGACTGCGGCAGATCTTGCTCAATCTGACGGGGAATGCGATCAAGTTCACGGAAACTGGTCGAGTCACCATGACTCTCCGGCTGCTGCACGGCGGAGATCGGGATCCCTCCCTGGTCTTCACGGTCCGTGATACCGGCATCGGCATGAGTCCGGAGCAATTGGCTTCCCTGTTTCAGCCGTTCCAACAGGCAGACGTGTCCACGACGCGTCGCTTTGGTGGCACCGGACTCGGTCTCGCCATCAGCCACAGCCTCACGAAGTGTCTGAAAGGCGAGATTGGAGTGGAAAGCGCGCCCGGCCAGGGCAGCTGCTTCACGGTGGCGATTCCCACCGGATCGCTCTTGGACGTCGGCATGATCGAGATTCCTCGACTCGGCCAACATCCCGCGCTCTCCGGCGCCAGTTTGCCTGCGGGTGCCGAAATCCGTCTGGGCGGCCGCGTGCTCATTGCAGAAGACGTGCCTGCCAACCAGAAGTTGGTGCGCAGGATTCTCGAGAAGGCCGGCGCCCTCTGCGCGGTCGCCAACAACGGACGCGAGGCTGTGGATCAGGTCCTGGAGGCTGAGCGCAACGGCGAATTCTTTGATCTGGTGTTGATGGACATGCAAATGCCCGTGCTCGATGGTCTGGAAGCCACGCGCGAGTTGCGCGCCGCAGGCTTCACCAAGCCGATCGTGGCCCTCACCGCGAACGCGATGCAGGAGGATCGAGATCGTTTCCTGGCCGCGGGCTGCGATGAATTCCTGTCCAAGCCGATCGACCGTGCGCAACTGCTGAAAACCGTGCAGAGTTACGCGCGTGTCGCACCCAGCGTCCCAGTCCCGGCAGTGGCGGACGGGACCGACGTACTGGATGGTTTCGTACACAGCATCCAGACGGCGCTGGCGAGGCGGGATTGGGAGCGATTGGCACAGGTCTGCGCCGAAGCGCGGACTCTCATGGATTCCGCTCCGTCGGATCGCGCGAGCACTTCAGCCTGAAGCCGGCGATTGGACAGAAGGCGTCCGCGCAGATAGGATGTTCCGCGTTCGGCGCATATCGGCCTGCGCCGCCGGTCAGGGATTCGCCCTTCGTGCGACCCGGCTCTTCCGATTCCGCCCCGGCCGATCGACGTTTTCTCCGGCTTTGCCGGTGCTGGCTCGGGCGGAAGAGATCAAGAGAAGATGACCCAGTCCTTTAAACAACTCGGCCTTTCGGCCGAGTTGATGAGCGCGATCACGGATCGCGGCTACACCGAAACCACGCCGATCCAAGATCAGGCGATTCCCTACGTGTTGGAGGGCCGCGACTTGCTCGCAAGCGCCCAGACCGGCACCGGCAAGACCGCCGCGTTCACGCTGCCGATCTTGCAGAACCTACAGCGCGCCGGCAAACGCGCCGGACGGCCCGCCATTCGCGTGCTGGTGCTCGTGCCCACGCGGGAGCTCGCCGCGCAGGTGCGCGAGAGCATTTACGTCTACGGCAAGTACCTGCACTTCCGTTCTGCCGTGATTTTCGGCGGCGTGGGCATTGGTCCGCAGATCAGCGAGCTGCGCCGCGGCGTGGACATCGTGGTGGCCACTCCGGGCCGTCTGCTCGACCACATGGAACAAGGCACGGTGCGGCTTGACCAGGTGGAAACTCTCGTGCTCGACGAGGCCGACCGCATGTTGGACATGGGCTTCATCCGCGACATCCGCAAGGTGTTGCGCGTGCTGCCGCCGGCGCGCCAGAACCTGCTGTTCTCGGCGACTTTTTCCCCCGAGATCCGCGAACTCGCCGCCACCTTCCTCCGCAAGCCGGCTGAAGTGCAGGTGGCGCGTCCGAACGACGCCGCCGTCGGCGTGACCCATCTGGTGCACCCGGTGGATCGCTCCAACAAACGCGCGCTGCTCTCGAACATCATTCGCGAGCAGAACTGGAGCCAAGTGCTGGTGTTCACGCGCACCAAGCACGGCGCCAACCGGCTCGCCGAGCAACTCGGCAAAGACGGCATCCACACCGCCGCCATTCACGGCAACAAGTCGCAAGGCGCGCGCACTCGCGCGCTGGCGGACTTCAAGGCGAGCAAAGTGCGGGTCTTGGTGGCCACCGACATCGCCGCGCGCGGGCTCGACATCGTGCAGTTGCCGCTGGTCGTCAATTACGAGATGCCGATGGTGGCCGAAGACTACGTCCACCGCATCGGACGCACGGGGCGCGCGGGCATGGAAGGCCTTGCCGTGTCCCTCGTGAGTGGTGAAGAGAAGCAGATGCTCACTGAAATCGAGCGGATGCTCAAGCGCTCGATCGAGAAGGTCGTGATGCCGGGCTTCGAGCCGGGCACCGGCACTGATCGGGAATTGGTCGGAGCTAGGCGCGGCGCCCGCCCCTCGCGTGGTCCGCGCCCGGGCGGCGGCCGGCGTCGCCGCTGAGCCCGCAATGATGCTGATTCCATGACGAGCCTCGGACGCGGCCGGTTATCGTGGAGTCGTGTGCCCTCCTCACCTTCTGACCCGGCTGCTGGCGTCGCTCGCATTTGCACTCTCATGGTCTGCGACGGCACAGTCCCAGAGCCGCGTCATCTACGTCGATCACACCGCGACTGGCGCGAATACCGGGGCGTCCTGGACGGACGCATTCACGGATCCACATCCGGCATTGGCGGCGGCCGACCACGGCGATCAGATCTGGATCGCGCAGGGAACCTACCGCACGACTCCGGGCGCTGGCCGCAACATCTCCTTCGTCGTGAGCCGGAGCATCGCGGTGCTCGGCGGCTTCGTAGGGAATGAAACGAAGGTATCGCAGCGAGATCCGAGACTGCATCCGGTGATCCTCAGCGGCGACCTCGGCGTGCCCGGAGCGAGCGCCGACGATGCCTTTCACGTGGTGCGAGTGGACAACGCCCACGGCACCGAACCCGTCGTGCTCGATGGGCTGGTGATTCGGCGCGGCCACGCCGACCAGTTCGCCCGGGATCAGGGCGGTGGCATCCGACTGCGCCTCGGCGGGCTCGTGCTTCGATCGTGCGTGGTGGAGGAGAATGGCTCCAACGACGTCGGCGGCGGAATCTGGGCATACGACGGCACGGCTCTGGCGATCCAAGAGTGCGTTTTTAGCCGGAATTGGGCCAGGCACGGAGCAGCCCTCCATGCATCCATCCAGTATTCGATCGTCGACACTCGCTTCGTCGGCAACACATCCACCGTTCCAGACGGCACTGCGATCCGCAGTTACGCGGGCGGCTCCTTCATCCGCTGCGCTTTCCAAGACAACTCAGCCTCGGTGCGCGTCGTGAGTCCCTTTGCCCGTTCGCGCCGGCAGATTTTCCAGGGCTGCGACTTCGAGAACACGATACTCTTCGTCGAAGAGGGGAGGATCGAGGTGGAGAACGGCAGGTTTTACGCGTCTCCGATTCATTCTGACGCGCGGGATTCCGGCACGAGATTGATCCTCGAGATCCGCAAGTCCCGGTTCTCCGGAGCGTCGCAGGCTGCGGCCGTCGAGATCATCGGCGAGGACCATCCGTCGCGCGCCGATGTCTTGGAACTGGACCGCTGCCAATTCTACGACAATTCGATCGGCGTCGTGACGACCCAAGTGTGGACGGTCGCGATCACGAACTCCGTGTTCGCAGGCAACGACGAGGCCGTACGGATCGACCGCTGCGGCAACCAGTCGCTGTTCGGGAACGACACCGTCGTCGCCAACAGGCGCGGACTAACCGTGGACGGGCCATGCCGCGTGTTCAATTCGATCTTCTTTGGAAACGCTCCCTTGGGCGGCGACCTTGAGCGCGGGCAGATCGTCTTGTCCGCGACACGCGCCGAATACAGTTGCATCGAAGGTTTGTCTGCGACGGCTGGCATTCACAATACCGCACTGCCGCCCACCTTTGTCGATCCGGCACGCCGGGACTATCGCTTGCGCGCAGGATCCGTCCTGATCGATCGTGGTCATCCGAATTCAGCCCATCTGCTCGGGATCAGGATCCGCGACCTCGAAGGCGACCCACGTCCAGTCGGCATGCGAGTGGACGTCGGCGCGGACGAACTGCGCTGACGCCCTCCTGGGAATAACATATGATGGATGTCATATGCATTCCCCGCCGTCCGTCCAGCTTTTCGGCGCCATCGCCGTCCGCAACCTCTATGTGAACGGCGGCATGATCCACTGCGTCACCCAGCAGCAGCCGGCGAACTGAAGCTCCCGGGCGGCGCCGGGCCGCGTGCACGGATCAGAGCTTCAAGGGGTTCGAGACCGCGCAGTCCGCCACGTCCACCGCCTGCAGGCGGCGGCCGCAGGCGGCGGCGGGGAGGTTCACGGTGATCGGCCCGGAAATCGTTCCCAATCGGAGCGGGGAGGAAAGACTCAGCACGGTGCCGGCGCAACGCCCGGTCAGGATCGTGGTGCTCCCGGCTGCGCCGTAGGCGAGTGCGTAGCTGCCGCTGCCGCCTTCCACCGTGAAGGTCATCGGGCCGGGGCAGCTGCCGACGGCGGTGAGTGAGGGGCCGTCGCCGAAGGAGTGGTTGTCGAGGATCGGGCTCCAGGAATGGCGGCTGC
>CAZCXL010000231.1:0-4622 GCA_964502625.1 uncultured Planctomycetales bacterium
CCCGACCTCAGCGCGGAACGCCGGCGCGAATTCGCGCCGGCGCTTGCGCGCGTCTTTGCCGATCGTGGCTACCGGCGCGCCACCACCGCCGAAATCGCCGAGAGCTGCGGAGTGCAGGAGACGATTCTCTACCGTCTCTGGCCGGACAAGCAGGGAATGTTTGTGGCGGCCCTGGACTACGTCTACGCGTCTTCGGAGAGCACGTGGAAGTCCCTCCTCCAAGCCGCGGGAGACCAGGCGGATCCCGCCGCTCTGATCCTCGAATACGAAGCCAAGCACCACGGCGAGTTCGGGATGTACCGAATCGTCTTCGCCGGACTCTCCGAGACCGACGATCCCGCCATCCGCAAGGCGCTTCGGCGCCTCTACGAACGCTTTCGCGGTTTCGTCGAAGCGCAACTGCGCGCGCGGAACAAGAGCGTCCGCGCGCAGCGTCCGGACCCCGAGCTCGCATCTTGGGCGATACTCGGACTCGGCACGGCGGCCAACATCGGACGCGAACTCGGCCTGTTGAGCCCGATCAAGCGCAAGCGGTTGTTCCGCGAGATCGGGCGACTGCTGCTCGGCGATCAACCGGACCGAACGAAGTCCTGAGCCGACCAAAAGGCCTGCTCATGCACGGAGGCCTACTGGCGCTGCTTCGCAAGCTGCGCGATGGATTCCTCGATGTTCCTCGCATTCACCGGGATGACGAAGGACTGCGTGCCTCCGGAAGAGCCCACCACCACCTGCGGGTTATCCAGGTGCACCCAAGTGCCGTAGCTTGCATTCTCCTCCTGCACGTACATCACCAGTGTGACGGTGCAAGGACCCGTCAGGGACGCGTTGAAATGAACGAGGCCGGAAGCGTCCGCCTCTGCGGATGGTCCGTTGCCGGAAGGGAAGGCGTCGCTCGCGGGACTGAGTCCGACCATGAGCACGTGCCCCGGAGGCAGGGCGCCTACTCCGCTCAACTGGATGCGGACGAGCGGTCCCGGCACCAACTGGACTTCGCAATCTGCAGTGACCTTCGCGAGCGGCACGCTGAGGCATCCCTCCATCGTGACCAGCAAGTCCGAAGGCGTTGCGCGCACGGGAATCACGATTTCAGAGGTATTAGCCCAGAACTGTTCCTGCTCTCCCGAGGCAAGTTGTTCGAATACCTGGAAGTGCTCGTGTGGCTGTCCCCGCTCGTTCACTGCCCGAATGCGCAAGACGCGCAGTTTTCCACGCGCGTCCAAAGGAGCGAGCCGGGGATCCACGCAATCTTCGCCGGCGAGTACCACCACTCCATCGAGTGAGATGAGTGCTGCGCCGCTCGAGCCGGACAATCGGACTTCGACACGATAGGCGCCTGGCGGCACTCTACCGAACTCAAAACTGCCGTCAGCGCTGATGGAGGTGCCCCAACTGTTCGCTCCGGGCTCCTTGCTCTGATCTGGAGCGAGGTTGAGCATGAATCCTTCACTCTTGAAGCCCTCGTCCAACAGCACCTTTCCGGCGACGCGTCCGGCGCGTTGCATGACCACCCGCACTTGCGTGCTCCCCGGCGTCACGTCGGTACCCGCGCACCAGTGCTCTTCATCGGAACCCTCTGCTCGGACAAGCGGGCTCTCGACTCGCCCGCGGATCGTGAAACTGCCATCTTCGCCGCTGAGTGCGTAGAGATTGGTCTGATATCCCCAGTAGAACTGTTCCTTGCTGTAGAAGACCTGTGGACGCGCTTGCACAACGACTCGCGGCAGCGGCGTCCCGAGTTCGTCCTGCACCACTCCGGAAACTAGGAGCGGCGGCAGTTCGAGCAGCACGTCACCAAGTTGGGTCTCCCCTGCAGGCAGGATCCAAGCCAAATCCACTTGAGCGATCTCAGCAGCGTCGGCTACGCCGCTGGAGAGTGTGAGCCGGCGGCTTCCCGTTCCCGACGGTGAAGGAGTGTCCACTCCGACGCGGAAGGCCCCGCGCGCATCCGTGCGAATCTGGCCATCAGCACTGGATTGAGCTCCATCCCCATCCAGTTTCAACTCGTATTGGAGCCGCAACTCCGCGAACGGTTTGCCGTCGGCGTGAACCACCCGGCCGGTGAGAAAGGAGGCGCCCACCCGTTCACGGATCTCGGCGTGCACGAGCTCTCCGTTCTGTGTCGGTCCGTGAACCACCGTTTCTCCGAGGGTAGTCCCATCGGGGCGCTGTGCACGGAGATGCACATCCTGATCCAATCCCACGGGCCGGAACAGAAACGAGCCGTCACGCAGCCTGCCGCTCAGCCCCTGATCCTCCATGCGGCCGACGAAATCTTCGCCGTCGGGTTTTGCCAAGGCTGCCTGCACTAAAGCAGGCGCGAGGTACGGCTGACCATTCTCGTCCAAGACATGCACCTCGAGTGCTCCGTGCATGGGCAAGATCAATTCGATGGGTTCTTCGGGTGGGTTCCGCGGATCGAATACCTGGCGCGCGGGCTCCGCAAGCAGGCCGCCAAGTGTGAGCGCGAATTGCGCATGCGCGAGCCCGTCGCGCAGCACCATGTCCAAAGGCTGAATCAATCCGATCCCTTCAGCGTTCGTCCGCACACTCAAGATCGTCTGATCCCGATCGTTTTCAAGCACGCGCAGTTGCACCGGCACGTCCTGTTGCAGACGGCCGTCCACGTCGCGCACTCGCGCCGCAACGGAACTCATCTGGGTGCAAGAGATCGTGGCACCCTCGGGCGGGATGGATCGGCCCTCGTACATCCCGAACCACCGGTCCTTGCGCGCAGCGAGCCAGACCTGCTCGGCCGGGCGGGGCAGGCGCACGCAGCCATCGGCCCCGGCGCGGTAGCGATCGGCCAACCGCTCGATCATTTCGAGCAAGGTGGGCGATTCCGCCTGCACCGCGATCACCTTCTGCTGATCCAAATGCGCCACGTCCACGAAGAACACGTCCGCGAAGGGAATAGGTTCGCCGCCCTCCTTGCGCTTCACTTGGACCAAGAATCCTTCACCTTCCGCCATGGGCGTGGCATAGACGGAAGCCTGCGACGCAGGGCTAGGCGCGGATTCCACAGCCTCGCTGCGCGTGATCGAGACCAAGGCCTCAGCCGGAGCCGGGGTCACCAAGGCTTGCGGCGGCTGCCCTGAAGTGGGCTCTGCAAGGTCCACTTGGCCTGGACGGTCAGCTCCATCTTGCATCAAGATCCAGGTCGCCGCCCCGAGCGCACCCAGGAGGAGCAGAAGGATGAGGAAGCGTTTCATGGAGTCTCCGGCGGAGGCACTTTAGCACCCCAAGCAGGCCTTCAGGCTCTATCATCGTCCACTACGGCATGCAGAGGCGATCGCCTCTACCGGCCCACCTCTCTTTCACAGAACCACTCATGATTCCCTCCCGCCTCATCCTCCTACCGTGCGCCGCGCTGCTTCTCGCCGGAGCCGCCAGCGCGCAAGTTCTTCCCGATCGCGCAGCGCTCGGTGGCAACCAGAACGCACGTACTGGAACGGCCAAGGCTACTACGGAATGCCGAGCAAGAACATCGAGGCAGATGGCCTCCTCACCCTCAGCTACAGCCCTCCCGTGACGGTCACGGGCTTGGAACTGCATGCCTTCCAGGGCTACCCGGACAGCACGATTGTCCGCGTCTACAACGGCAGTGGCGGGTTGATCTACACCTCCTCACCGATTGCCGTTCCCGGACCCAGCCCCGTGTTCTTCGGCTACTCGGCGGCGTCCATCGGCTCCGTGACGATTCAAAGTCAGACCTACTCTTGGAGCACCTTGATTGACAACCACGAGTACGGTGGCACTGGTGCCACCCTCTCCAAGTCTGGCATCTGCGCGGGCCCGGTCACGCTCACGGCCTCGGGCTGCACGGCGAACGGAACCGTGGCGTTCCTCTACGGACAGCCGGGAGTGTTCATCAAGAATGGCAATCCCTGCAATGGCTTGAGCTTGGGAATCTCCAATCCCACGCTGGCATCCATGCGCACGGCCAACGGCGCAGGAACGGCCACCCTCTCGTTCAATGCCCCCCAGGGTGCCTGCGGACGCACCGTGCAGTGCGTGGACGTGGCGAGTTGCACGACCACGAACACCCTGATTCTGTAGGTCCACACCGCCGAACGGACCACGGCCTGTCTGAACTTTAGCCCGCAGGAAATCCTGTGTGTTAAAGTTCAGGCAGCGTCAACCATTCGTTGCCGCCCCATTCCCTCCTCGTCCCTACCTTTCCGTGAAATTCTTCCACACCCTGCTTGCCTGTTCCGCACCCCTGCTCCTCGCCGACGCCGCAAGCGCCCAGTGCCTGGATCAAAATGCGCCCACCATCAACGCCTGCATGGCGGGCGGTGGCCAGGTGGATTTGGCGCAATCCTTCAAGCAAGGCGCCGGCGAGATCAATGGCGCAGGCGTCTTCCTCTACGCGGGCATTGGAACTCCCGAGGTCCTGTCGATCGAACTCTGGAGCGCCCTGCCGAACGCCGGCGGCACTCTGCTCGCGAGCGGAAGCGGGCTGGCCACGCCCGGCACATGGTTCGACGTTTCCTGGCCGTGCATCAGCATCACCCCGCACGCCACTTACTATCTGGTGCTCGGCAACCCTGCAAGCATCTGCTACGCGGGGTACACGAACAACGGATACCCGTTCGGTTCGGTTTACGCGAACTCGGGCTTCT
>CAZCXL010000232.1:0-4611 GCA_964502625.1 uncultured Planctomycetales bacterium
AGCGCGGCGTCTTCATCGAGGACGCCGAGCAGCGTGCCGCTCGCGTCGCGCACCGGCAGAGGCCGCACTCCGCGTTCCGCGGCTTGGCGCAAGGCCCACGCAAGGGTGTCATCCGGCCGCAGACAGGCGATTTCGCGCTCGTGCACCAAGTCCGCAACGCGCGCATTCGCGCTGGCTACCTGGGGCAGATAGCCGCAGTCCCGCAGCCAATCCTGGGAGTAGACCTTCGAGAGGTAGGCGCGCCCAGAATCCGGCAGCAGGGTGACGACCCGCGCCGTTTCGGGCAAGCCGCGCGCGACGTGCAGTGCTGCGTGTAGGTTCATGCCCGAAGAGCCACCGCCGAAGATGCCCGTCTCTTTGGCCAAGCGGCCGGCCATGAGGAACGATTCTCGGTCGGGGACGACGAGGTAATCGTCAATCACGCTCGGATCCCAGGCGGCCGCGATTTCTTCTTCGCCCACTCCTTCCACGGCGTACGGCGCCGGCTCACTCATCTCGCCGGTGCGCCACCAATGCGCGAGCACTGAGCCCGGAGGATCTACGCCAACGATTTTCACCGCCGGATTCTGCTCCTTGAGGTAGCGGCCGATTCCCGAAATCGTTCCGCCGGTTCCCGCGGCGGCCACGAACACGTCGATGCGGCCCGCGCACTGCTCCCAGATTTCCGGGCCCGTGCTGAGATAATGCGCCTGGATGTTGTCGGGGTTGTGGTACTGGTTGGGCCACCAGGCACCGGTCTCTTTCGCGAGACGCCCAGCGGTCTTGGTGTAGTGCAGGGGCGAATGAATCGGCGCATTGGCCGGTGTGACGACGACTGTGGCGCCCATCGCTTGCAGCGCGCCAATTTTTTCCCGGCTCATCTTGTCCGGGATCACGATGGTGATCGCGTAGCCGCGCGCGGCGGCCACCATGCACAGGCCGAATCCCGTGTTGCCGGAGGAGCACTCCACGATGCGGCCGCCGGGCTTGAGCAGGCCCTTGCGCTCGGCTTCGTTCACCATGTGCACGGCGATGCGGTCTTTGACGCTGCCGCCTGGATTGACGAATTCCACTTTGAGCAGGACTTCGCAACGCACCGACGGGTCGAAGCCGCGCGGCAGCCTGACCAACGGTGTGGAACCGACTGCGTCGAGTATCGTGTCCACCACTCCTGCCGCGCCGCGCCTCGGGCTGGTCTTCATGCGTGCGCATTCTAGGCGGCTGGGCTTCCTCATTCATGTCCGCGCCTCCGCCTGACTTTTCTGACGAGAGCCTTGCGGCGCTCGGCTGGAGCGCTGCGCTCGCGCAGATCGCGGAACTGGCGGCCACTCCCTCCGGCCGCCGCCTTGTTTCCGTGCAGAAACCGGATGCGCTCGATGGCGTGGAAACGCGCGCACGCTCGGGCCGCGGCCGCGAGGCTCAACTCGCCGTGCAGCAGAATGCCGCGCCCGGGCTTGCAGGTTGCGCCGACCTCGAGGCCCTGCGCAATGCCGCGCGCGGACGGACCTTGGACGCCTTGGAACTCCACGCCGCGGCAGAGACGATCGCCCGCGCGGGAGGGCTACGCGCATGGTCCACCGGTCGCACGGATCGCGCAGCACTCCATACCTGGATTCAGGCCGCGCCTTGGCCTCAGGACCTCATGGACTCGATCAAAGGCGCCATCGAGACACGCGGCCGGGTGCGCGACGAGGCTCATCCCGGACTGGCCCGCGTGCGCGCGGAGCTCTCGGATTTGGTGGAAAAACACCGCCGGCGGCTCGACCAGGTCGCGGACGATTGGCATCTGCGAGGCGTGCTGCGCCAGCGCGCGCCCGTGCGGCGCGGAGAGCGCATGGTGTTGGCCTGCCGCAGCAACGGACTTCCGCGTGATTACGGAATCGTGCACGACCGTTCGCAGAGCGGTGACACGCTCTTCGTCGAGCCCGGCCCTGTGGTGGAACTCGCCAACCGGGCGGAAGAAGCGCGGCTGCGCGAGAAGCGCTTGGAGAACGAAGTGCTGCATCGGCTCACCACGGAGCTACTTCGCGCGGGGGATCGTTTGGCCAAGGTCGACGCCATGATCGCCGAGGTGGACTTGCTGTTCGGGGCGGCGCAATGGGCGGAGGCCTGCGGCGGCGCCTGGCCGCGGCTCGTCGATGCCGAAGAGCCGATGGTGCTCGTGCGCGCTTCGCATCCGCTGCTGCTGCGCGAGCACGGTCTGGAAAAAGTGGTGCCGCTCGATCTCGAACTGGGTGCTGCCTACGACTTGCTCGTCGTCACCGGTCCGAACACCGGCGGCAAGACCGTCGTCTTGAAGACCGTGGGATTGCTGGGTTGTCTCGCGCGCGCCGGCTTGCCGATCAGCGCCGCAGCCCACAGTCGCGCGCCGCTCTGGCGCGGAATCGGCGCCGACGTGGGGGACGCTCAATCGCTCGAAAGCAGCCTTTCGACCTTCAGTGGGCATTTGCGCCGGATGTGCGCGTTGCTGGAGGGCGCGGGGCCGGGGCGCTTGATTCTGCTCGACGAGTTGGGAACGGGAACGGATCCTGAGGAAGGCGCCGCGCTCGGACAGGCCTTGGTCGAGAGTTTTCTCGCGCGCGGGGCGCGCGTCATTGCGAACACGCACCTCGGCGCGCTCAAGACCTTCTCGCTCGGCGCGCCGCGCGCAGAGAACGCGTCCATGGAGTTCGATGCGCTCACTCTCGCGCCGTCGTTTCGTTTGATCGTGGGGGTGCCGGGAGCGAGCCACGCGGCGGACGTCGCCGAACGTCTCGGGTTGGAGCGCGCGGTGGTGGATCGTGCTCGTGCACTGGCTGCGCGTGGCGGGGGAGCAGAGCGTTTGCTCGCTGACGTCGGTCGGGTGCGACGCGAAGCTGAAGTCCTGCGCAGCGAGGCCGTGCAGCGTGCGGAAGAAAGTGAGGCGCGCGCGCGCGAAATGGCGGATGAAGAGGCGCGCTCGAGCGCGCGTCGTGAGTTGCGAGAGGGCGAGGCGGAGCGCGCAACCTTGGCCTTGATCGCCGCGTTGCAGACCCGTCTCGAGCAGGAGGCGCAGGCCTTGATCGGTCGCCTGGGCGGCGCCGAGCGCGAGGCCTTGGTGCGATTCTGCGAAGGAGTGCGCGAGGACCTCGACGCGAGCGCTCCTGCGCACCGGTGGCGGGAGTTCGTGGGAGGTTTGAAAAAGGGGGACTGGATCTGGGTCCCCAAACTGCGAGAGCGAGTTGCGGTCTTGAAAGTGGACCGGCAGCGGGAGAGAGTGAGGCTGCGCCACGAGGGGATGGAGATGGAACTCCCCTGGCGCGACATCACGTGGATGGAACCGCCGCCGCCGTCGAGCGAGAAGAGGCCGAACAGCGACCCTTGAGGGTCCTGGTTGTGGACAACGATCGCACCATGCGCGAGCTGGTGGCGTATGCCTTCCAAATGCGCAAGATGGAGGCTTGGGCCGTGGGAGATTTCGAAGAGGCAGACGCACGGGTCGATGAGGCCGATGGACTGCTTCTGGATTTTCACCTGGGCGCAGGATTCTCCGGGGCGAGCGTGGCGCGCCATTGGGCAGAGCAGGGTCGACTGCCGCCTTTCTGGCTGGTGACCGGAATGCCGGAGGATGCGGAAGTGCTGGCGTTGAGCGAACTGGTGCAGTTCCAGGGAGTGGTGGGGAAGCCGTTTTCGGTGATGGGGTTGGTGGAGACGGTGGCGGAGAGAATCAAGGTCCCCCCACGGAATCTGGCCCCTTTGAATGGTGTTGAGCCTGCTCCAATCAGCGATCTTGAGCCTTCCATGGAGGTGATTTCAGAATCGGATGGGGTGCTGTCCGCAATCCGGCTCCAAGAGTCGGAAGTCCTTGATCCGCAACGAGATCCGGCTGAGGAGCACCATTCACCGGGGCCAGATTCCGTTGGGGGAGTGGTCTCTTGAGTTCCCCTCTCACCCCCTCCTCCTCCGGCCTTCGCTGGCTCACCGCCGGCGAATCCCACGGCCCCTCCCTCATCGCGCTGCTCGAAGGCTTACCGGCCGGATTGGCCGTGGACCTCGAGGCGGTCCGCGCCGGGCTGCGCCGACGCTGGGAGGGCTACGGGCGCGGGCCGCGTGCCAAGTTTGAAACCGACACCTTGGAGGCACTTTCGGGTCTGAAGCGTGGCGTCACTTTGGGAACACCGCTCACGCTCCGCATCGGCAACGCCGACACGCGGATTGACGAACTGCCCAATCTCAAGGCGCCGCGGCCGGGCCACGCAGATCTCCCGGGAATGTTGCGACTGCAGTCCCGTGACATTCGTGCAGTCCTTGAGCGCGCCAGCGCTCGCGAGACCACGGCGCGCACCGCCCTCGGCGAAATCGCGCGCCAGTTGCTCGCCGAGTTCGGGATCCAGGTCCAGAGCCGGGTGCTCTTGGTCGGCGGCATTGACGCACGCCAAGAAGCCGATTGGAAGGCGAGAATCGACTCCGCTCGCGATTCCGGTGATTCTCTCGGCGGCGTCTTCGAAGTGGAAGCCACAGGCTGTCCGCCCGGACTCGGCGGCTACGCCCAGGCCAGCGACCGGCTCGACGCACGGCTCCTCGGCACGCTCGCTTCGATCCCTGCCGTGAAAGGAGTGGAGATCGGCCTCGGCTTCGCCGTCGGAAGCCTCCCCGGCACTGAGGTCCACGACT
>CAZCXL010000233.1:0-4555 GCA_964502625.1 uncultured Planctomycetales bacterium
GCGGGAAGCTGCGCGGAGTGTGCTTTCACCCTCGATCTCAACTTCATGATCAAAGGTTCCGTGAACGACCGCGTTTCTGGAAGGCGGGGTATCGTCGTTGACGGGAATGGGCTCGGCAAAGAATCGGGCTCCCGGACAAGGCTTGCCGTCGGCGGCGATCAAAACGGGAATGAACCCTTCCGACGCGCGCCTTTCATCTCCAGATCTGGAGGCAAATCGATATCCAGAGTAGTAGCCCCCTGGCAGCGGATGTTCGAGCATGAAGTCTGCAGGCGCGGCGCATCCAATGCTGCATAGAAGAGGTAACAGAACGAGGGGCGGCTTCATACTGTGAGATGATCGTGCCAGATGCGCAAGCCGTTGGCGGGAGGGAGCGTGTGCAGCGCGGCGGCGAGATCGGTGGCGCGAGTGGGGCGGTAGCAGCGGGCTTTACCTTGGAGGAAGAGTTGCCAGAGCGGTGCGGTGGCCAGCGCGATGCGTTCACCGAGCCGAAACTCGGCGCGGGGGCCGCGCAGCAGGCCGGGGCGGAAACACGCGAGGCGGGGGAAGCAGAGTGCTGCGAGATCGCGCTCGGTCTCACCCTTCACCTGCAGATAGAAGGAGCGCGCCGCTGGATCGGCGCCGACGGAGGACACGGTACGCAACTCGGGCGTTCCGCCGTGGCGCAGAGTGCGCGCAAAGGCGAGCACGGCGTCATGATCCACCGCGCGAAATGCTTCCCTGGAGCCAGCAGCGCGCCGCGTCGTGCCCAGGCAGCAGTAGCCGCGATCCACGCGCGCCCAGGGCGGATCCTGCGGCAACCGCGAGAAGTCCACCGGATGGAGGCGCAGCCGCGCGTCCTTGCCAAGCCGCTCCGGCACGCGCCGACCGACGAGATGGATCTCGCGCACTTGCGGGTCGTTCCGTAGCGCCTGCAGCAGTAGGCCGCCAACCATCCCAGTTGCTCCTGCCAATGCCACACGCATCACGGGCAGGATACTCTGCTTGCATGTCCGGCCGCTCACTTGCCGCCTCCTTTGTCCTTTTGCTGGCCACTGCCTGCTCGATGCCGCGTCTGATGCTTCACGATCCCCCGCTGACCGCGCCCGAGCGCACGGATTATCGCCTGACCTCGACGCATGCCGAAGTGATGGAGTTCCTGGCGGCGGTGGATGCAGCGGGGGACCGCCGCGTGTTCATGACGCGCTTCGGTTCCACGCCGGAGGGCCGCGAGCAGCCGTTGGTGGTGATCGCGAGTCCGCCGGTGCGGAGCGCGGCCGAGGCGCGCGCGAGCGGCAAGCCGGTGTTGTGGATCAATGCGAACATCCACGCCGGCGAGGTCGAGGGCAAGGAGGCGGTTCAGCAACTCATTCGCGAAGTGGTGTGGGGACCGGAACCGTGGCCCGTGAAGAAGGTCGTGGTGTTGATCGCGCCCATCTACAACGCCGACGGCAACGACCGCATGGCGCCGAAGAATCGTCCGCTGCAGCAAGGGCCGTCGAACCCGGGTCAGCGGCCGAGCGCGCGCGGGCTGGACCTGAACCGCGACGGCATGAAACTCGAAAACCTCGAAGCGCGCAATCTCACGCGCGCGCTGGTCGAGTGGGATCCGCAAGTGTTTGTGGACCTGCACACCACCAACGGCAGCGCGCACGGCTACGAGCTCACGTACGCGGCGCCGCTGACGCCGTCGGCGCATCCGGATTTGCTGGAGGAGTTGAACGGACGCTGGCTGCCGGAAATCCGCGAGCGCATGCGCGCGCGTCACGGTTACGAAGTCTTCGACTACGGCAACTTCATGTCCGACGGTGCCAACGAATTCGTGGACGAGGTGGACCTAGTCAAGGGTTGGCGCACCTACGACCATCGCCCGCGCTTCGTCACCAACTCCATGGGTCTGCGCAATCGGCTTGCGATTCTTTCCGAGGCCTACTCCTACGCGGACTTCCGCACGCGCATTGACGCGACGCGCGCCTTCGTGCAGGAAATCATTCAATTCGCGGCCGAGTTGGGACCAAAGCTGCCCGCCTTCTGCGCGCGTCTCGACGCCGATACTCGTGCGGCAGCGCGCGACGGCGAACTCTCCCAGCACCTGGCTGCCGAACTTGCTCTACGCGGTGTCGAGCCGCTGCTGTTGCGCGGTTTCGAGCTCGGCTCCGACCCTGACACTGGTGAGCAGTGGCGGGTGTCAGCCGGTCCGCGCACCACCATCGAAGTTCCGGTGTATGCCGGCTTCGTCGCCACCCAGCAGGTGAACGCGCCGCGCGCCTACCTGCTCGGTCCGGAACTCGCCGCGGTTGCCGCGCTGTTGCGCATGCATGGTGTGCTCGTGGAATCCGTGGCCACTGCGTACAGTGCGCAGCTCGCCACCTTCCACCTCGAATCGGCAACACGCGCGTCGGAGGCCTTCCAGGGGCACCATGAGCGCAGTGCCAAGTGGAAAGTGACCAGCGATACCGTGAACGTGCCGGCGGGCTCCTTCCGGGTGGACCTCGATCAGCCTTACGCGCGACTCATCTTCCAACTCGTGGACCCGCGCGCCGACGACGGTTGCCTGACCTGGAACTTCTACGACCGCTGGCTCGATTCCGGCCCCAACACCGAACTCCCCATCTGGATGGAGTGAATACGGAGTCGCACACCATGTTGTCGATTTTTGACAAGATGGTGCCGCACACCGAATTGGCAAATTCTGCCACTACGGAGTGCGACTCCGTATTCCGCAGTAGCAGGCGGCGGGGGGATCTACGTCCGCTTGCGCCCACGCCTTGCGCACTTGCGGGGCCAGTTGGTCGGCTTCGGTAGTGCGGTGGAGCGCGCACAAGGCCTGCTCGAGACCGAGCAGCGCCCATGGATCGCCGGGGATGCGGCGCAATTGTTCACGGAAGACGTCTTCCGCCGCCGCGGGACGTTCCCCGGCCAAGAGCAGCGCGCCAAGCGCATGACGCGTCGGCTGCATCCAGCCCGGCGGCTCGTCATAGGTCAGATGATCCTGTGCGTCCACGGCGGCGCGCAAAGTATCCCAAGCCTCTTGCCGATGCCCTTCGTGCCACAAAATCTCTCCCTCCGCCATGCTGCGCGCCACGGGCACAATCTGCGCCACTGGATTCACGCCGAGCAGCCAATCTGCGGGCACGGCGGCCGCCGAGGCATCGAACGCAGCAAGTTCCGCACGCGCTTCCTCAGTGCGCTTGAGATTCGCCAGCGCCACGGCGCGCGCGTAATGCCGCAGCGCGCGGGAGAGGAGTTGAAAATCTTCGAACTCCGGCTCCGCCAGCACTTCTTCCCATTTTCCAAATCGAATCATCACGTGCAAAGCCGTGGGCATGAAGCCGTCGGCCATCGGCGTGAAGTCCACCAGGAATTCATGCGGGATCTCACTCTCAATCTGGCGCGCCGCGGCAAGCGCGGTCTCGTACCTTCCTTGCATCATGGCCGCATAGGCGAGGAAGTGAATGTTGTGCACGTAGTAAAGCGCGTAGAAACGCGGCGCCGGCGCCTTTGCGAAATACGCACGGTCCGCAGCAATCGCGCGCTCGTTCGCGGCGGCGGCTTCGGCGAAACGTCCCGTGTTGATGTAAATGTGCGACGGCATGTGCACCAAATGCCCGCTGCCCGGCACGCGCGCGCGCAAACGGTCGGCGGAAGCCTCGGCGGCGGAGGGCTGGGCAGAGGCCTCCAGCGCGTGAATTTGGAAATGCAAACCGCCCGGATGGTCCGGCTGGAGCTCCAAAACGCGCGCGATCGTGGCCACGATCTCCATCGTGCGCCCCTTCGGCTGCTTGTCCTCCGTCCAATAATCCCAAGGCTGCAAATTCATCAATGATTCCGCATACAGCGCGCCGACGTCAGGATCGTCCACGAACGCATCCCACACTTCTTCCATGGCCTGTGCGAAGGCCTGGTTGAGCGGTTGGCGGTCCGCTGGCACCGGCCACGCATAACGCTCCATCAGCGCCGCCACCAAAGCCCGCTCCACCGGAGTCTCCTCATCCAACTGCTGCTGCGCTTCCTGCACGGCTTCGAAGGCGCCGGCATTGGCCTCGGCGCTCATCTCCGGATTGTTGACGTGCACGCCGTAGGCATACGCCACTCCCCACCATGGCATGGCCGCGTGCGGATCCAGCCGCGCAGCTTCGCGGAAGGAGCGAATGGCCTCGTCGTGGTTGAAGCCGTAGAGCAGTTGCATGCCCTGGTCGAACCAGCGTTGGGCTGCCGCTGAGTTCGTGGTGATGGCGCGGTGATAGTCGCCATAGCCCGCGTAGAGCCGCGCGCCGCCGGGAGCAGGCGTCTGGCATGCGGCCAGCACTGCCCCACCAATCAAAGCAAGAGTGGCGTGGAGGAGTTTCACGGGAACAGGATACTCGCTATCCAACAATCCGCTTGGGTGACGGACGAGGTTGGCATGGGATTTGCCCAACCAGTGAGGCACACTTTATCTTCCAGAGTTGCTTGACAGAAGGGCGCTCATGACTACAGAATCACCCACATGTTGCTCTCTCTCATCACTCTGCTTCTTCCGCTCGGGGGGGGGGGGGGGGGGGGGGGGGGGGGGGGGGGGGGGGGGGGGGGGGGG
>CAZCXL010000234.1:0-4549 GCA_964502625.1 uncultured Planctomycetales bacterium
ACCGCGCTCTGGAACGCCAGCCCTATCTTCCTTCTGCTGCCGGCCTCCTGCGCCTCTTCTGCATCGCGGGCGCTGCTGCGCTGACGGTGCAACAGACCGCGCATTTCCAATTGAGCGAGCGCATTTTTCTGTGGAGCGGCGCCGCACTGCTCTCGGGCTTCCTCCTCGAAGGTCTGCCGTCCATGATCCAACGTCGGCGCGCGCGCAGGCTCGCGCTCGGGTTTCTTCCCATCGCGCGCCCGCTCGCTTGGCTCACGCGGCCGATGACCTGGGCGTTCGAGCGCGTGCTCGGCGGGCTTTCCGGCCTCTCAGCACCGGCCGCAGGCGATGAACTCTCTTCCCAATTGCTGGACGTCGCCTCAAGCCGGAATCTGGGCTCCGATCTCGGCGAATCCGAACGCCGCATGATCGGTCGCGTGCTGGATCTCGCCAACTCGGACGCCGCCGGCGCTATGACACCGCGTACGCATCTCACCGCCTTGGCCGCGGGATCCACCGTGGCAGAAGCCGTGAGTTTGGCGCTGGAAGCAGGCCATTCGCGAATTCCGGTGTTCGAGAAGGATCTGGACGACCTCGTGGGAATCTTTCATCTAAAAGACGTGTTGCCCGCGGTCGCCACCGGCCAGGATCTCGCGGCGCTGCCGGTACGCGCCCACGTGCGCGAGCCCTACTTCGTGCCCGAAACCATGCCGGTGCTCACGCTGCTCGAAGAGATGCGCCTGCGCCGCAACCACCTCGCGATCGTGGTGGATGAATACGGCGGCACGGCCGGCGTGGTGACGATTGAAGACCTTGTCGAAGAAATCGTCGGCCCGATCCGCGACGAACACGACCAAGGCGAAGGCGAAGCGCGCATGCAGCGCATCGGCGAGCACGAGATGATCGCCGACGGCCGCGCCAGCCTCTACGACCTCAACGAATTCTTCGGGTGCGAACTTCCGGAAGACGAGGACTACGACACCGTGGCCGGCTTACTCTTCGACCGCATCGGACACATTCCATGCAAGGGCGAGTCGCTGGCCGTGGATGGAGTCCTGATCGAAGTCCTGGATGCCGACGACCGCCGCATCCAGCGCGTGCGCATCCAACGCAACAACCCCGCCGAATCCAGCGCGCGGACGGAGTAGTCTCCGAACGTGCGCAAGCAGCGTTCACCGGCTCTCGTGCTCCGGCGCTGGCCCTTCAGTGAGACCTCGCTCACCTTGCGCGTCCTCACGCCGCACTCAGGCACCCTGAGCCTGCTCGCCAAGGGGGTGAACCGGCTGAAGCACGGATCCTTCGGCGTGCTGGATTCCTGGGCGCTCGCAGAAATCGAGTACGGAATCCAGGAGGACTCGGAACTGCTGCCCCTCTACTCGGCCCGCCTCCTCGACCGCTTCTCCGGCCTCGATCAGGACGTGGAGCGCCTTGCCGCGGCTGCGCTGCTGGCGGAAGTCGCCGAGGATGGAGCTCCCGCCGGCCAACCCGCGCCCGAAGTCTTCGATTGGCTCACCCAAAGCCTGCGCAGCCTTGCGGAACTCCCGCCAGGCATGGATCCGGGGCCGGCCACCGCAACCGCGCTCATGCGAGGACTCCATTTGCTCGGATTCGAACCCGTGCTTGAGGCCGCGACCCCCTCGGACGCAGGTCGCGAGTGGTTTTCACCTGCCCAAGGCGGGCTGGTGCGCGCGCCGAGTCGTCCCCACGAGCACGCGCGCCCGATTTCGGCCGCAGTTTTGAGTTTGCTCCGGCGCCTGTCCCAGGCGGCGCGCGCCGCGCCTTCCCCGGAGTTTGCAAAGCAGGCCGCGAGGGCCTCCGAGCCATGGGACGAGAGTCTTACAATCCTCGTGGAGTTCCTGCATTACCACGCGGAGCATGCGCCTCGCGCATGGCCGCTGCTGCAAGAACGCCGCCGGCGCCGCCGGAAACGTCCTGCCTGATGCGTCCTGCCACTCTCCCCTGCCTCGCGCTCGCGGCCTGCGCCGCAATCCTGCCGGCCTGCTCCTCCGCAGAAGCGATTCCGCTTGGCCCCGAATCGATCGAGCCCGCGCGCGTTCTGCATGCCGAAGGCCGCAGCGATGAAGCCTGGGACATTCTGGACGAGTTCGACGCCGAAGACTTCGACCTCGCCACCCAGCGCGAGTTCAATCTGCTCGCGGGCGAAGTTTCGGACGCCACGGGGGATTGGGACCGCGCCATCCGTTTCTACGAAGCGGCGATGGCCCAACCCGGCCCGGCCAACGAAGCCCAAGGCGTGGAGCAACGTCTCCTGGAATTGGGAATCGAATTGCTGGAAGGGCGTCGGAAAGTGCTCTTCTTCTTCACGGACCGCGGGCGTGGCGTCGTGACACTCGAGAACTTGGCCTTCACCGGTCAATTCCGAGGCACCCGCGCCGAAGCGCTCGCGCGGCTGGCGGAATACCAATTCGATCGCGGCGAATACGCCGACGCCGCCATCTTCTACGCCGGCCTGCTGGATCCGTCCCTGGCCGGACTCGGCTACGAAGATCAGGCCGCCTTCCGCCTGGGCACATGCTCGGCGCAGCGCGTGGCGCTGGATCGGCTGAATGGTTCCCTGTTGCTGCAGGCACTCGACCAATTCCAGGCCTATGCACGCGACTTCCCGAACGGCCTGCACCGTGAAGAAGCCGCATCCGAGTCGATTCGCCTGCGCGAACTCCTCAGCGAGTACCACCTGATGCTCGCGGACTACTACGAGCGCATCGACAACCTCGAGGGAGAGCGTTTGCACTTGCGCCTGGCCGCAGGCGAGGTGTTGCAGGGTCAGCGCGAACTCGCCAATTACGTCCAAGGCACCGCCTCCGCGGAGTTGGCCGCACAGCGCCTGGCCGCCTTGCCGGACGCGGGCGGCACTCCATGAGTCTGCGGACGAGAGGCGTCGCGCTCCTGTTCCCGCTGCTCTTCGCTTGCGCCGGTTATCAGGTGCTGGATCCCGCCATCGGCGGTGGGCGCTCCCTCAGTGTGCCGCCCGCGAAAAACGACTCTGCCTGGATTGGCCTTGAGGCACCGCTGACCAGCGCGCTCCGGAACGACTTCCAACGTCTGCTGGACGTCCGCCTCGACTCCACCTCGCCGGATCTCGTGCTCACCACCACCCTGGTGGATCCTCTGCGCCGCGGCCGCGTCGGCCTGCGCAGTGGCGCCTTCGCGCTCGGTTCGGTGAGCATCGAAGTGGACTGGGTGCTCGCGGATTCCCAGGGCGCAGAACTGGCCAAGGGCAAGGAGACGCGCGAACTGGAATACCTCACTTCTCTGGAGGAGACCTCACGGGGAACCTATGAGCAGATCTTCCAGTCGGTGTCCGAAAAAATCGTCCTCGACGTCGCTGCGGCCCTGCGCGCAGCAGCTCCGACTCGAACTGAATCACTGAGATGAACCGGGATCCTCAACCGAATTCGCAAGAACAGCCGCCGCGCCGCTCGGGCGGGATTTTCCTCCTGCTCTTCCTGCTGGCGATCGTCGCTCTGATCGTTTTCGGCAACGGAGCCTCCACGAAGCCGCTGCCGCTCGACCGGCTGTGGGTGGAGCTCTACACCGGCCGCGTCACCAACCTGACGATCAACGAGTCCGGGACTTCCTTCGAAGCCAAACTCGCCGACGAAAAGACTTACAAAGTGGCGGTGGTGGACGGCCGCCCGATGTTCGAGGGCATGCGCGATCTGATGGCCAAGGGTCAGCGCATGACCACGCCGCAGCCGATCGAGCGCTTCCTCCAGGACATCGAGAACGGCGTCAAGCAACCGATCCGCGGTTATCCGGTGCGCATCACGCGGCTGCGCAACGAGGCGGAGCCCAAAAGCACCGACACGGTGGACCAGCAGCGCTTCTTCGCCGACTGGTACGACGCCAACGGCGGCCACTACGGAGAGATTGACAGCACGGTGCAAGATGATTCGTCGCTCGACGTGGGACGGCTGGTCGCCGCCTTCCGCGTGCACGACGCCGAGATCCAAGAAGGTTTGACCTTCAACACCACCAATTCGCTCTCGACTGAGCCGTCGAGCGGCATGATGGCGGTATTTTTGACTTTCGGCCCGATTCTGCTGTTCATCGCGCTGTTCTGGTTCCTGTTCATGCGCCAGGCGCGCAGCCAAGGGCAAGGCATCCTCGGCTTCGGACGTTCGCGCGCCCAGGTCTGGAACAAGGAGAAGAAAACCGGAGTCACCTTCGACGACGTCGCGGGCATCGAAGAAGCCCTCGACGAGGTCAAAGAGATCACCGAGTTCCTCAAGAGCCCCGACAAGTTCACGCGCCTCGGCGGACGCATTCCGCGCGGCGTGCTGCTGGTAGGCCCTCCCGGAACCGGCAAGACCTTGTTGGCGAAGGCGATCGCCGGCGAAGCCGACGTGCCCTTTCTTTCGATCAGCGGTTCCGATTTCGTGGAGATGTTCGTCGGCGTCGGCGCCAGCCGCGTGCGAGACCTCTTCGAACAAGCGCGCAAGGAAGCGCCCTGCATCATCTTCCTCGACGAGATTGACGCCGTCGGGCGCCAGCGCGGCGCCGGCCTCGGCGGCGGCAACGACGAGCGCGAGCAAACCCTGAACGCGAT
>CAZCXL010000235.1:0-4527 GCA_964502625.1 uncultured Planctomycetales bacterium
GGATGTTCGCCTGCCAGTTCGAACCGCCGACGTTCGCCATCACCAGGGCTTGGGGCGCTCCGCCGTTCACGGAGTAAGTCACTTCGGCGCCGGTGATGTTGGAGCCGATCAGGCTGGTGATCACCGCGTTGGCGACGTACGGGCCGGCTTCGTTCTGCGTGTCACCCAGCGGGGTGTGCTGGATGTCGAGCAGTTGCAGGTCATAGCCCGGGAAGCCTTGGGCGCGGAATCCGCCATCGATGTCGCCGTAGTTCGGCGTTCCGTTGTTGATGTTGGCGTCGTTGTCGTCGAGTGCGAGCCAGTGTTCCTCGATGATCGAGCGGATTTGGCTGTCGTTGTACGCGTTCATCCAAGAGACGAAGAGCGTGTTGGAGGTCAAATCGCCCGCGGCATTGCCGAGGGTGGTGTTGAGACGCGCACGGACTTTCCAGAGCGCTCCCATCAGCACTTCGCCGTCGGCGTGAACTTCGCCGTAGCAGCCGCCGTTGTTGTCGCCGCAGAACTGGCGCGTGTTGTTGCCGTTGCGGATGGAGCCGCCGGAAGTGAAAAAGTACTCGCCGACGATCGGCGTGTCGTAGATGTACATCGCGTAGACGTCGGCATTGCCTTCGCCGAAACCGTCGGAGCCGTTGCCGCTGCTGTACAGCACGTTGGCCCAGTGGCCTTCTTCGTGCGTGATCACCGTGCTGAATCCGGTGTTGTTGCAGCCGCCGCCGGAGCGGTACATGTTGATCGAAGAGCCGTCGAAGTAGGCGTTGCAGGTGGAGTTCAGGTTCGCATTCGCGAGGACCTGAAAATCCAACTTGGTGTCGCTCGGCCGGATCGACTTGAGCCAGTTCCGCATGTCAATCACCGAGTCGAAGCAGGAGGCCTCGGAAGTCACCCACTCGGTCAATCCGGTATTCATCGTGATCGTTCCCGGGACGCCGGGCGCGAAGGACTGGCTGACGCTGTGGTTCGCCGCGGCTTGGTTCTCGACCCGCACGTAGGGGCCGGAGTACTTCGCGGTGAAGGTCACGCTCGAGCCGCTGGCGAAGCTGAAGTCGCCGTTCGCGTCGGTGGTCACGTTGCCGGAGCCGCTGGTCAGCGTCATGAACGGCATCTTGTGCAGCGTCGGCGGGTTGGCGGCGCGGTGCGCGCTGGTCCCAGGAGTCGCGTAAGAATCCACGTGGCCGCTGAGTTGATTATGAATCAATTCCTCGGTGGTGATGATGCTCATCGCGCTGGAGTCAGCGGCGACGAAGATCTGCAGCGCGGCCGGATTGGCCGGGTCGACCTGGTTGCGCACTTCGCTCATCCAAGCCAGGCGCGGAGCCACGGTCTTGCCGACGGTTTCGCGCACGATGACGAGCCGGGGCTCACTCACCGAGATGGCTTCGAGGCTCTTGTTGGACTCGAAGTGGCGACGCGCGACGGCTGCGGCTTCCCAGAGGCTCGCGGCGGGGCGCACGTTCAGGGATTCGACCCCGGGCAGTGCGTTGTTGTCGAGGGCGAGCAGATCACCGTTCATCGCGAAGAGCGCGTGGACGGAGGCTTGCATCACCGGCACGCCGCGCACGACCTGAACGAACTCAACCGACATCTTGTCGGTGGAGCCGATCTGGCCGAGGGGCAGGTACTCGACGCTGACGGGCTGAAGGGTGATGTCGGCGATCCCAAAGATGCCGTAGGCCTCGTCGAAGGCGATTCGGGCCAACTCAAACCAGTCCTGATCGTCTTGGGGAGTAAAGGAGGCGGGGCGTGAAGCGCCCCACAGGAAGCGACCGGCTCCACCCAGTTCGGCAGACCGGTTCAGCCGCCAATCGCGGCCGGTCGCGGCATTCCAAGCGTCATGCGCGGCGCCGACAGAATCTTGGATGGGATCCTCGCCCTGCGTCTGGGCGGGGGAGGGAAGGGCGAGCAGCAGCGAAGTAATCGCCGTGGCTCCGATGAGGGTTCGGATTTTCATGGGGTAGGGACAAGCAAGAAGACAATGCCCCAGAACAAGTAATTGAACTTGTTATGGGGTCGGCGTGGGGGCCTCAGGACCTGGGACGGGTCCTGGCATCATTGTGTTCAACGATAACCCACTCTGGGCCAAAAGTTTCGGACTCTCTCTTGTCGAGTATGATCGCAATGGGGTGCGTCCCTCCCTCCCTTACCCCAGAGAAAAAGCTCCAGCAAGAATTTTTCAGGGATAGTCTCCAGATGTCCCGGCCACGGCGCGCTGGCATTCGGTGAACCCGAAGCCCCCAGGCAGCGTCCTATCTCACAGGTCCGGCAAATTTTTTCGATCCCTGCAATCAGCAACGTCTCGTGAAATCCACCATCCTCTCTCGACTCCTCCCGCTCGCGCTTGCAGCGGGCTTCCTTCCCCTCCTCTCCTGCGGTGGCGGCGGTAGCACTACCGTCGGCGGCGGCGGCAACGGCGGCGGCGGCAGTGACGGCACCTTCCGACTCGCCGACCTCGAAGGCGACTGGATCGGCCAGTTGGTTCCGAGCGCGCTGGGCGCTCGCCCGCGTAACTCCTACGCTCGCTTCGTCGGCGGTGAATTCACCGAAGCCGCAGAAAGCGATGGCGGAGATTGGAATGACGCGGTCGCCGCGTTGTCCTTCACCTTCACCACCAAAGGTGTGCTCAAGACCAACGCCAAGGCTGACGCGAGTTCCTCCCGTCTGCAGTTGACGGCCCAAATGGACAAGGCGCTTACCAGTCTGGCTGGAACCTTCATCTTGCGCACTGCCACGGGCCAGAAGGTCACCGGCAACTTCACCTTCACTCGCTCGGCCGGCAGCACTCAGTTTGATCAGTCCATGCTGACGGGTCGCTGGGACGGACTCGGCACGGGCAGCTCCGGCAAGTTCCGCTTCCTCAAGCTCGACCTTGATGCCGCTGGTGTCGTGACCTCGGGCTTGCTCAAGCACCCGGACACTCAATTGAAGATTCGCAACTACTCTAACGGTGCAGGCACTTTCACCTTCTTCGATTCGAGCGTGGGTCGCCTCAACAACGTAGTCGTCACTTCCGACGGCGGCGCGACCATCACCTTCAACTACTTGCTGCTCGACGTGGATCGCACCGCCCTCTCGGGACCTGGCGTGGAGTCCGGTCTCGGCTCAGGCATCGCAGAACTGGTGCCTGGAATCTAAATCAGCAGAGAGACAATTCACGACGGACGTTTTCTCAGGCGCGGCCTCCATGAACAGGAGGCCGCGTATTTTTTCCTTATCCAGGCAAACGCGGAACATTTCCACCGAAGAAAGCGTCCTCGGTTTGGATGATGAGATAGGCTTCAGCATCGCTCCTGGCAACAGGAATTTCCTTTCTGATCCCCATTTCATCGAACATCGCCATGGACTCTTTCCTTCTCCGCTCCAGGGCAACCTGCGCTCTCAGTCTGACGCTGCTACTCGCAGGAGCCTGTGCTCACCCCGGCCCGTCCGGTTTCATCGGAGGCGGCGGCATTGTTCCGCCCCCCCCCCCTCCGCCGCCGCCGCCTCCCTCCTTCACCCTCGATGATTTGATGGGTGACTGGGTCGGCCAACTTGTTCCGGACAGCGCCGGCCGCTCGATCCAGAACGTCTACCTGCGATTTGACTCCGATCAACTCGTGGAGTCCGCGGACAGCGCGGGCAACGAGTGGACGCTCGTCAACTCTGACCGGTTCTTCGACTTCAGCTCGGGCGGGCATCTCAACGCCGAGATCGCGCTGTTCGTGGGCAGCAGCAGCCTCACGCTCGGCGTGCAGATGAATGCAGCTCGCATCGTGATGAGTGGCACTTACGTGCAAGTGAGCGGAGATTTGTTCCCCGTCACTGGCACCCTGCAACTTGAGCGCAGCAGCGGCGCGGGCATGTATGACATCGCCACGCTCGAAGGCGACTGGTCGGGTATCGCGATCGGAAGCGGCGGCTTGGGACAATTGCTGGAGTTCCGCTTCGACGCGCTCGGCAATCTTCTCGAAGGCGTAATCCGACGGCGCTCGGGTGCCATCCGCCGCGAATTCGCCGCGGGAGCCGGCACCTTCTCGTTCTTCGATTCGGCCATCGGCCGCATGGAAGACGTTGTGATCGTTGCCACCAACGGCAAGGTCAGCACTTTCCACTATCTGCTGCTCGATCCTGCGGGCACTCTGCTCGCCGGTCCGGGCACGGACGAAGTGCTGGGTGCAGGACTCACACGGCTTGCTCCGGCGCCGCCGGTCGACTAGTCGCGACGCGAACGCATCAGGGCGGCAAGGCTTAAACTCAAGGCTTGCCGCCTTTCTCGTTGCTTACCGACTTCGACGGCGTTTGGACCGACCCGACCCGCGAGTTGCGCGCCGTGTCCGACCATCTCACGAAGGAGATGGCGCGCTTCGGCCGCATGGAGCGCACGTGCGCCGCGGAACTCTACGCGAACTTTCGCGCGGCCGTGCTGAAGCAGCCGGACCGCCACGGCTGGCGCATTGAAGGACGCCTGGTCTCCTACGTGGACGAAGACATTTTCGCCATGCCGACGGCCATCGGTCAGTGGATCGAGGCCGCGCCGTGCACGGAGACCCGACT
>CAZCXL010000236.1:0-4520 GCA_964502625.1 uncultured Planctomycetales bacterium
CCCATGAAGCCGCGCGTTCTGCAACTTTTCGCCTCGGGCATCAATTGCGACCGGGAGTTGCGCTGGGCGTTCGAGCAGGCCGGCGCGCAGGTGCGGGAGTTGCACGTACGAGAACTCGCGGAGCGTCCGGAGGCGTTGCGAGAGTGTGATCTGTTCGCCATCCCGGGAGGATTCACCTACGGCGACGACCTGGGCGCGGGCAAAGTGCTCGCTCTCGAAGTGGTGAAGTACCTCGGCGATGCGTTGCGCGAGCACCATGCGCGCGGCGCTGCGATCCTTGGAATCTGCAACGGCTTCCAAGTGTTAGTGAAGGCCGGGATGTTGCCGGCAGTCGAAGGCCTGCCTCCCCTCTCACTGACCTGGAACGCCAGTCGGCGCTTTGAGTGTCGTTGGTCGCGGATGCGGGTCGAAGCACCGCTCGGACACTGGCTGCCCGCAGGGATGATCGTTCCCGCGGTTTCGGCGCATGCCGAAGGCCGGATTGTGCTCCCGAGGGGCGAGCAGGACGCGGAGCTTCTGAAGCAGGCCGGAGTCGTGGCTCTCCAGTACTGCGACGCGAGCGGCGCCGTGAGATCGGATTTCCCTCACTGCCCGAGTGGCAGTGCAGGTGCCATTGCCGGACTGATTTCTCTGGACGGCCGCATCTTGGGGTTCATGCCTCATCCGGAGCGCAGCCTCTCTCGTCTCCACCTTCCGGATCGGGGCGCCGGAGCCTGGGGAGACGGCACGGAGACCGCCGTCTTCTTTCGCTCTTTGCTGGCTCCGTACTCGAGCCGCGTCCGGGCTTGAGTTCGGCCCCTAGGTGGGGCTACGATCGTTGCGGATCGGGTTCCGGCCATGAAAACCCTCGCGCAACGCATCATCCTTTCCGCCGCATTGACCGTGGCGGCGCTTTTCTCTTCCTGTGCCGCGCCTTTGGTACTCGGCGCCGTAGGCAGTTTCGTCGGCGTGTGGGTCTACGACGACTTCACCGATGATCGTGGAGAGATCATGCTCGCGCGCACGCCCGAGCGCGTCCTCGCCGCGGCGGAGTCGGTGATCGCAGCGCGATCCAACGTCGCGGACCTGAAGGTCGTTCGCAGTTCCTTCCGCATCACTTTCACCGACACGGTGAGCAAAGTGCGCTACGCAGTCGTGGTCATGATCGTTCCCGGCTCGCCTGATTATGCGACCCTGAAGGTCTACGCAGCAGATCTCGGCATGCGCGGACGCGCCGATCTCGCGAAGGCGCTCGCCGACGAAATCGCGGCGAAAGCCTAAGCGTCGAGAGGAGCTACTCCTCAGCGCGCTGCTCGCGCGGGCTCACCGGTACTGCCGTGTGCGCGTGGCTGCGCGCGCACAGTCCTTCCAGGCTCAGAGTATGGCGCTGGATCTGGAACTGATGGCGAGCGGCCATTTCAACCTGCAGCCTCTCGATTTCTTCACTGAGGAACTCGATGATGCGTCCGCAACCCAGGCACAACATGTGATCGTGGTGCCGGTGGCCGAGGATGTGCTCATAAAGAGTCTGGCCGTGGCCGCGCTCGATCGTGGCGAGGAAGCGTCCCTCCACCAACAAGGACAGCGTGCGGTAAACGGTCGCGCGAGAGACGGACGCATCGCGCGCTCGCGCCCACGAGAACATGTCCTCCGCCGTGAAGTGCGCGTGCGTGGCCCAAGCGAGTTGCAGAATCTCCTTGCGCTGGTTGGTCATCCGCAAACTGCGCGTGCGCAGAAACTGCTCGAATCGTTTCAGGGCCTGCGCCGGCTGCATCTTGACCGTGCGCGGCTCAGGCGCCTCCGAGGTGATCTGCCGCGCGCAGAGCGGACAATCCAATGTCACGCCGGAACTGCATTCCCTCGAAACTGATGCGCTCCACGGCCTCGTAGGCGCGGCGGCGCGCTTCATTGGCATCTGCGCCAAGTGCGGTGACCGCCAAGACGCGTCCGCCCGCAGTCACGATCGCGCCGCCGCGCCGCGCGGTTCCGGCATGAAAGACTTGCAACTCATTCGTGCTCGTAACGTCCTCGAGTCCCGTGATCGGGTCACCCAGGATGGGCGTCTCCGGATAGCCGCGCGCGGCGAGCACTACGCAGCAAGCGGGGCGCGGATCCCAGTCGGGGGCCTCAAGTTTTTCGAGGGTTCCGGTGGCGCAAGCATGCAAATAGGGAAGCAAATCCGAACGCAGGCGCAACATGAGCACCTGGCATTCTGGATCTCCAAAGCGCACGTTGTACTCCAAGACCTTGGGACCGCCAGCGGTCAACTTCAAGCCAGCAAAGAGCACTCCCTGAAATCGACGGGCTTCGTGATTCAGCGCGTGCACCGTCGGGAGGAAAATGTGCTTCTCGATCACGGAGCGCATGCGGTCGCCGATCTCCGGATTGGGGCTGATCGCTCCCATTCCTCCGGTATTCGGACCCTGGCCATCTTCGCGCAGGGTTTTGTGATCCATGCAAGATTCGAAGGGCGCGAAAGTGCGGCCGTCGGTCAGGCAGAACGCGGAAGCCTCTGGACCGTCCAAAAACTCTTCGATCACGATGGTGGCGCCCGCTGCGCCGTAGCGCTTGCTCTCTAGCATGGCGCGCGCTGCGTCACGCGCCTCGCCGCGCGAGTTGCAGATCACGACTCCTTTGCCGGCAGCCAGTCCACTCGCCTTCACCACGCAAGGAAAACGAGCACCACTGTCCAAGTAGGACAAGGCTTGGGAGATTTGGTTGAAGGTGCGGTGCGCCGCAGTGGGAACGCGATGGCGGACGAGCACCTCCTTGCACCAGGCCTTGCTGCCTTCCAACTCCGCCGCGGAGGCGCGTGGACCGAAAACCGAGATGCCGCGCTCCGCGAGTGCATCGGCCAAGCCGGCCACCAGAGCGCCTTCCGGGCCGATCACACAGAGATCCACGGCGTTCTCCGCCGCAAACCGCGCGAGATCAGGAACGGCATCTGCGCCGATCGGCACATTTTCTCCGAACGCGGCTGTGCCGGGGTTACCCGGCGCAATCCAGAGTCGCTCCAACAGCGGAGATTGCGCGAGTTTCCAGGCCAGGGCGTGCTCCCGCCCACCGGAACCGACGAGAAGAATCTTCATCCTGCGGGTTGCGGCGCATGCGCGCCTTTCCCCGCGGATTGTAAGTCAGCGAGCGCAAGCCGCACGATTTCACCGAGATTCTTGGAAAGCGCGGGTGCTTGTGCTGCGCGCTCCAATTGCGTGCGCATGGCCGGTCCCCAGGGTGCAGGAAAGCGACGCCAGGCAGCCAGGGGCTGAATCAGGCGCGCGGACAGACCCGGATTCATGGGATCGATTTCGAGCACGCGATCCACGAGCAGCGCGTATCCGGCGCCGGAGGGAGCGTGAAAGACACCGAAATTGCGCGCGAAGGTGCGCAGGAGCGCCATCGCCCGATTGGGATTGCGCAAGGTGAAGGCCGGGTCAGAGCAGAGTGCACGCACGCGCTCCAAAGCGTCCGGCGTGGAGGCGGCGGCCTGGATCGCAAACCACTTGTCGAGCGTGGCGGGATCCGTCTCCCAACGCGAACGCGCTTCCAGCAGTACCTGATCACGCTCCGCCGAAACACCGCGACACAAACCCACGACGGCTGCGCGCGCATCGCTCAAATTGTCTGCCTTGTGCCACTGCGCCACGCAGAGCGCCCGATCGTTCGGCTCGCCTCGCGCGGCCAAAAGCACCAAGCAGCGATTGCGCAGGCGTCGCGGGCCGATCTGTTCAGGCGTCGGCGCGTAGGGCTCGTTCCGTTGATAGCTGGTGAGCTTCTGCCCCAAGAATTCCGCAAGTTGCCGGGACAGGCGCCGCTCGAGTTGAGTGACTGCGTGGTGCAGCGCCACAGGATCCGGTGACTCCATTTCCTCGAAGAGCACTTCTTCATCGGGAAGAACCAAAGTCCAGGCGGCAAGTGAAGGATCCAAGCGAGAATCCTGAAGCACGGCGCGCCAGGCAGCAACGAGCGCTTGCTCTTGCTCTGCCCCGCTTCCGGCTTCGGCTGCCTGAGCGAGCAGCAGGCGTGTGGCAAGTCTTTGCCCGGCATCCTGTCGATTGAAAGGATCCGTGTCGTGCGCGAGCAAGAGCGCGAGATCGGCAGCGCTCTGCTCGAAGTGGAGTTTCACCGGAGCCGAAAAATTGCGCAGCACCGAAGCGATCGGGCGCTCGGTTAGGTTTTCAAAACGGAACTCTTGGCGCCGCTGCTCCAGCATGAGCACCCGGGTGGGTGCCATCTCGCGGCCATCTCGCGCCAACAATCCGGTAGCCACCGGAATCGGTAGCGCCGGAGATTCCTTGGCTCCGGAAGCGGTTGGAAGAGCCTGCTCGAGAGTGAGACGGTAAGTCCGCGCGGCCGCGTCCCAGTGCTCGGTCGCAGAGACGATGGGAGTGCCCGACTGCACGTACCAGCGCTCGAAGGCACTGAGATCGTGACCATTCGCGTCGGCCATGGCCGCGCGGAAATCGTCGCAGGCCACCGCTTGACCGTCGTGGCGCTTGAAATAAAGATCCATTCCGCGCCGGAAACCCGCCTGGCCGAGCACG
>CAZCXL010000237.1:0-4519 GCA_964502625.1 uncultured Planctomycetales bacterium
TCCTCGCTGGAGACGGGGCGACGCGCTTCGCCGCCTTCCGCCGCGAGGATCTCCGCCTCGTATTCAGCGGGAGTCTTGAGTTCGATTCCCCAGCCGACGATCTCGGCCGCGAGGCGCACGTTGCGTCCGCCCATGCCGATCGCGAGCGGCTTCTGATCTTCGCTGACGAGCACGAACACGGATTGGTTGTCCTCGTCCGGGAAGATGTGCTCCACCGGAATGTCTTTGGCCGGCTTCAGCGCGTTCTGCACCAACTCCTCAAGCGAATCGCTCCAGACGATGATGTCGATCTTCTCCTGGCGCAACTCGTCGTTGATGTTGCGGATGCGCGTTCCGCGCACGCCCAAACAGGCGCCGACGCAATCCACGCGCGCGTCCATCGAGTAGACGGCCACCTTGGAGCGGTAGCCGGCATCGCGGGCGACCTTCATTACGCGAATGAGGCCCTCGGCAATTTCGGGCACTTCGACCTCGAAGAGCTTCTGGACGAACATCGGGTCCTTGCGGGAGACGATGATCACCACACGCGAACCCTCTTTGCGCACTTCCTTGATCAGGACGCGCATGCGGTCTCCGACGTGCAGCCGCTCGTTGGGCACGCGCTCGGAGCGGGGGAGGAGAGCCTCGATGCGGCCCGCGAGCGAGACGATGACGTTCGGCCCTTCCAGCTTGTGGACCTGCGCGGTGACCACGGTGTTGAGCAGGCTTTCGAACTGCGCGTAGGTTTTGTCGCGTTCGGCCTCGCGGATCTTCTGCATGAAGACCTGCTTGGTGGTTTGGGCGGCGATGCGGCCGAGTTCTTCGGCGGAAGGCAGGGTGACCGAACCGTCCGGCGCCTGGAGCGAGATCGCTCCGTCGCGGCGGTTGATCTGGACGGCCCAGCCGTCTTCCGCGCCCACTTTCTTGCGTACTGCCATGCTCAAGGCTTCCTCGAGCGCGACAAAGAGGATTTCACGATCCACTCCGCGTTCGCGGTGGATTGCGTCGATCATCCGGAGTACGTCGTCCTTGCGCATTTTTCCCTCCCGGAGCCGAACGAGCGCGGCTCCGAGATGCAAAACGGGTGTGGAGGAGACCTCCACACCCGCGCGCGACCGCGGCGGATGCCGCGATTTTTCGGAGCCGAGAACGGCCGTGAGCCAGGTGCCTTCCCGGGCGATGCCCGGAAAGTCGGCAGGGATTGTAGCGGAGGACAACCAACCCCACAAGGAAACTGGCCCCACTAACTGGAGGAAAGTACGCCTAAGTCCTTTGTCCTCATCAGGTTGCGTCCGTCCATGAGTGCATTTTTGCGTTCGGCTGCAAGTCCGGTCCTGGACGGGGCTTCAGTAGAATCTCCTCCAGCCGATGGGACCAGATTCCGTGGTTGTCAATGGGCGCCCCCACCCCTGGCGCCCCGCCCTCACCCTCGCCGCCCTCCTCCACGAGCTCGGCGCGGAGCAGGCGGGTGTCGCCATCGAGCGGAATGCGTGCGTGGTCCGGCGCGCGGATCATGCCACGACCACGCTCTCACCCGGCGATCGCATCGAGATCGTCCGCCTCGTGGGTGGCGGTTGAGGCTTTCCGTTCCCGCTGCATCCAACGTGTCCATCCCGCCCTTACTCGACGACGCGCCGCTGCTCATCGGCACGTATCGCTTTCAGTCGCGTCTCTTTCTGGGAACTGGGAAGTATTCCACTTATCCCATCATGCGGGATGCGCTCGCCGCCTCCGGCTCGGAGTGCGTCACGGTGGCCGTGCGGCGCATTCCGGAGAACGAGGAGCCCGGCGCGCGCTTCTTGGACTTCTTCGACCGCACCCGCCATGCCTTGCTGCCCAACACGGCCGGCTGCTACGACGCGGACGCCGCCATCCGCACGGCCCGGCTCGCGCGTGAGCTGCTTGACACCGATCTGATCAAAGTCGAAGTGCTCGGCGATCAGAAGACTCTCCTACCGGATCCGGTGGACACGCTGCGCGCCACCGAAATCCTCGCGCGCGAAGGCTTTACGGTTTTGGTCTACACCAGCGATGACGTCCGTCAGGCCAAGCGCCTGGAAGAAGCCGGCGCGGCTGCGGTCATGCCAGCCGGTGCGCCGATCGGCACGGGTCTCGGAATCCTGAATCCTCTCCACATTCGCCTGATCGTCGAGCAAGCCGGTGTGCCGGTGATCGTGGACGCCGGTGTTGGACAGGCCAGTGACGTCGCCGTGGCCATGGAGCTCGGCTGCGACGGCGTGCTGCTCAATACCGCAGTGGCCGCCGCACAAGACCCCGTGCGCATGGCGCATGCGGTCCGGCTCGCCTGCGAGGCCGGCCGTCAATCCTTCCTCGCGGGCCGCATGGCGCGCCGCAACATCGCGCAGGCCTCTTCGCCGATCCACGGCGTGATCGGAGCGGGCGCGTGATCGGCCTGGTGTTCGGCTGGCTCGGCCGACTCGCACTCTGCGCGCTGCTGTGTGGATTTTCCGCGCTCGCCTTGGCGCGGCTCGCCCGACGCGGGCGCGAACGTCCCACTTCCATCACGGCGCCCGCACCTTTGGTGGTGTTGCTCGCGCTTTCCCTACTGCTGATCTCCCGTTTTCTCGCGCCGTTTCTGCCGTCCGTTGCGAATCCTGCCCATCCGTGGAACCTGCTGCCCGTCGCCGCAGGACTCGGCGGCGCACTGCTGCTACTTTTTTTCTGCGCGCCACGCCCGCGGTGGATCTTGCCGCGGAACGAGCGCCCCGGCATGAGATACGCGTTGGTGGCTTACGCCTCGGCGCTTCCGGCCTTAGCGGGGGTCTACCTGGTCTGGCGGGCCTTGGCCGACGCCCAAGGGCTGCCCACGCGCCACGAAATTCTGGTGGGCTACTCCTCGCTCGCGCCTCTACCCGCCTTCATCACACTGCTGCTCACGCTCGGGCTGATGCCGATCCTCGAAGAGCTGATCTTTCGCGGCTGGTTGTTCGGCAGCCTTTCCTCGGATCCGCGCACGGGGCCACTGCTCGCGCTCGCGATCTCCTCCCTCGCCTTCGGCCTGTCGCACCAGCCGGGGATGTGGCTGCCAGCGACCGCCCTCGGGTTGCTCTTCGGCTGGGTTTACTGGCGCGTCGGCGACGTGCGCGCGCCGATCCTGCTGCACGTGCTCCACAACCTCGGCGTTCTTCTCTGGGGCCGCCTGCTGTGAGTCCCACCGTCCCGCGCCGAGAACGGCCCGGCATTGCGGAGGAACCGCAGTCCGGCGCGCGTCAGAATGGGGCCATGGCCCTTTCGCCCCGCCTCTTCCGGACCGCCGCTGGCCTGATCGTGCTCGCCGCTGCCGCCGCTTGCTCGGCCACGGCCTACGATTCCGGAGACGCCGCCTTCCGCCGTGGGGACTACCTCGGCGCGTGGCACGCTTATCAAGCGGCGGGTGATCCCGCGGCAGATCCGGTGCTGGCCCAAAGGCTCGCGCGCGCGCACTGGTTTCTGCTCGAGGACGGCCTGCGCACTTTGCTCGCCACAGGTCATGAAGTGCGCGCGATCGCGCTCCTGCCGGAACTGACGCCGCAGGTTCCGCCGGACCGCGCGCAGGAACTCATCGTTCTTGAAGCGCGCGCGCGCGCTCAACTGGGCGCGCGGCACATCAGCCGTGCCGAAGAATTGCTTGAAGCCAGCGAGCCCGACGCCGCGCTCCGCGAACTCACCCTCGCGCTTTCTTGGAATCCGGAAGACGATCTCGCGGCCAATCTCTTCGCCGCGACTACCGAACGGCTCGCGCGCGAGCACCGGCTCGCGGACGAGTTCTACTTCGAAGCCATGGATCATCTTCGCGAAGGCGACGAGCTTCGCGCACGGACATCCTTTCACCATTCCGCCACCATCTCCGGCATGGAGAGCCGCGCCCAAAAGCGCTACGAGGCTCTCACCGAAGACCTGGCCGCCGAAAGCCGCGCGGAAGCCCGCATGATGCTGGACGCCGGTCTGCTCGGCCCCGCCTTTCAGGCGATTCGCACCGCAGATCGCTTGGATCCGGAGAATCCGGAGCTGAAGGAATTGCTCGAGACGCTCGAGGTCCGCGTGAACAGCGCGATGGACCTGCTCGCCGGCGACTTGGCGATTCGCGGCGGCCGCGCGGATCTCGCAGCCGAGATTCTTGCGGAACTGCAGGAATGGGATCTCCCTGCCCACCGCGGCGAGACCCGCGCCCTCGCAGAACGCCAACACGATCTCGCGCTCGACAAGGACTACCGCTTCGGCCGGGCGCTGGAGTTGGACGAGCAAGTGCAGCGCGCCGCCGAGGTCTACCGCTCGATCGTCGCGCGGGAAGGAGGCAACGGTTGGGCCGACTCCGAGCTCCGTCTGGTGCAACTCTCGCGCCGCTTGGAGCTGGCGGAATCTGCGTATCGCGCCGCGCTCGCGGCGGAACAAGCGGGCGACGCCGACGCCTACCGCGCCCGGCTCGAGGAAACCGTGCGCGCGGCAAGCGACTACTCCGACGCGCTTGCGCGCCTTGCGGCGGTGCGCGCGGCAGCGGTCCCCGGCGCCGAGAATGCTGGCCGCTGAATCGGCCGGACGC
>CAZCXL010000238.1:0-1732 GCA_964502625.1 uncultured Planctomycetales bacterium
AGCGAACGACACTGCTGTTGGCCCGCTGGCTGCTCGATCGCAACGGCGAGGACGCCAGTGACCGGTGCGCCCTTCTCATCCACGACGGTGATCCGTAGTTGGATGCCCGCCTGCAGGGTGACTTCTTGCTTGGCGAGTTCGCCCGCAACCAGCATCGTCTCGAATTCAGTGGAGCCGTACTGAGGATGCCGCGCGAGAAAGCGTTGCGGACCGGGCGGCAGGCCGCTCAATTCCACCACGCCTTTGGCGTTGCTGCCCTTTGTGGAGAAGAAGTTGATGGATTGCCCCTGTGCGCTGAGGCAGTGCACGTGCGCACCGGCGAGGACCATGCCATCGGAACCCAGGATGCGCACCCTCAACTTGGCGGGAGCGGGCAAGCGCGCTTCCACCTGCACGAGCCCAGAGTCTTCGCCGAGGACGGTGATGTCCGACACGAGAATGCTTCCCAATCCCTCGCCGCCGCCGAGCAGTGGCATGGCCAAGTTGCCGACGGCCGCGAGATAGCGACCTGGACGAAGCATCGTGAAGCGCGCCAGACCGTCGGCGCTGCTTTGGATGAAGGCGCCGCCGCTGACGGAGGATCCGTCCTCGGGCCGCAGGTTGACGGGGACTCCGGAAACCGGCAGTCCGGTCGCGCCGTCCACCACGCGCACCTCCACGGCGGAAGAGGGCAGATTGATGTCGTGTCGCACGAGTCCAGGGCTCCGCAGCTCCAGCCCGCCCGACCACGACGATCCGCCGCCGAGTCCACTCACGACGTTGAGCAGATAATCGCCAAGCGCGACACCAGGAATCTTGAAACTTCCATCTTGGTCTGAGCGCTCGGTGCGCACTCCGCCATTGCCCACTAACACGATCGTGTGATTGGCGAGCACCTGCCCACCCATGGTCAGCACGCCTTCGACATCCGCCGTCTGCACCAGACCGCCTATCAGCACTTCTTCGACTTCGCCTTCCTCGAGCGTGACGAACACGAATTTGAAGTCCAATTTCATCTCAGTCGGATTGCTCGCGTCGATGTTGTCCACGCGCATCAGACGCCAATTTCCGGCGGGCAGGTGATTGAGCACCGCGACACCGTCCGGACCGGTGGTTCCGGTCTCAGAGGAGACGAGTTCCATTTCCATGGCCTGCACGACGGCACCGGCCGCCGGCGCACCTTCGCCGCCTTGCACGGTGACCACCAGAGAGCCGCCATCCTTCATGTGAAGGATTTGCGCGGCGTTCTCTCCCTCGAACAAATCGATGGGCTCGGTGAAGAACCGTGCGTGGTCTTCGTGATTTGCGCCCAAGCGCCAGGTACCAGGAGGGAGTCGCTCGATCCGGAAGTTGCCCTGCGCGTCGCTATGGGTGCTCGCTTCGCTTTCGAAAATGGCGCCGAACATTCCGCCCGCCTCGCGCGAGGGCAGCACTCGAATCTCTGCGTCCGCCACCGGACCGCTGGTGCTCAAGACCGTGCCTTCCACGATTGCTCCCGAGCGGAGCTTGACTTCCCAGACGTGCGGCATGGCCTCGAGCCCGCTCGTAAAGGTGAATTTCTCACGCTCGCGTGCGAACTGCGCATGCTCCACGCTGACTTCCAAGTCGCCTGAGGGCAATCCTTGGAGGAGCAGTCGACCGTCCTCGCCAGTGCGTTGGAGTTCCGAGCCTGCCGCGATCGTCGCCATGGTGGATTCGCCCGCACGCCACTGCACCGCGGCGCCCGCGACGGGAGCACCGGCGGGATCACGGA
>CAZCXL010000238.1:1742-4484 GCA_964502625.1 uncultured Planctomycetales bacterium
CGCGACGCCGGCCGTACGAGGCTGCCGTCCGGAATCGAGCCGGTGACCGCGACCTAGACGTAGTTCGCCGGCGTCTGTGCGCTCGCGCGCGCGCACTTCGAGTTCCGGTGAAGCGACTGAACGCAGTTCCGTGGAACCCAACAGCACGAGATACTTGCCGCCGCGAACGACCGGGATGGAAAATCTGCCGTCGGCATCGCTGATCGCGCGCAACTCGGGAGGGATGGCGCCAGGCAACTTTCCATAACGCAGAAAGATTTCGAGCGGATCCATCCACGGCATTTCCGCCGTGCCTTTGGGCCACATGCCAGCTTCCACACCGAGGAGCGGCTTGCCGTCGGGGCCGAGTGCGCGGCCGACCACCGAACCCCCGCGCTGCAGCATGACTTCGCGGGTCACGTTTGCGCCTTCGTCGAACTCGACCTCGAAGTACTCAGGCGGGCAGCCTTGCGTGGTCGCCTCGAAGGCCCAAGTTCCGGCGGTGAGCCCGCGGATGACCGCGACTCCATCTTCGCCGGCGCGCCAAGACTCGCGCAGCATGCTGCCGCGCACGATGCGCTCGCGCGTGGCGGGCGAAGGGGTGGCGGTCGCTTGCGCGGCATCCGGTGCACGGACTGCGGCCTTGGGCTGCTCTGCGTTGCGATTGTCTTCGCGCGATTCGAAGCCCTCGAAGAGCCGCTGCCAGCCGACCTGTGGCATGCTGCTCACCACGCGGAGTTGCGTGCCCGCGGCCGCGCCTTCTCCTTCAATCTGCGCCATCACCGTCAACTCTGCGGCACGCGCGTCGCCGAGTTGCAGCAGGATCTCGCTGGTGCCGGGTTGGAGCGCCGACCAACGCACAGCCTCGGACCAACTCCCGTTGGCTTCGGCCACGACCGAGAGTTCTGCAGGGGCAGGCAAGATCTGTGCGCTGCCGCGCACGGCCTGGATGCGTGACGACTCGCCGTCACACAGCAGATGCAGCGTGGCTTCCATGGGCTTTCCGGCCGCGCTCACGACCCGCACCATCAGGGAGCCACGGGCCTCGGCGCGTTCAGCACCGCCCCGTGAGCCTACGGCGTCATCGAGGGCGGGCGCAGGCGCCACGCCCTGGGTCCCGGACAGCCCTTGCAACTCTTCCTCTCCGCTCCGGGATGAGCCACCAGGGCCAAAAATGAAGAAGAGCGCTGCGGCAAGAGCGGTCAAGAACAAGAACGGGAGGGCTCTGCGCATGGTCTGCTCCTATGCTACGGGCCATGCATGCGCGTGTGAGTGCCGTCTCGCTGTGCGGCGCAGCGGCGCTCTTGCTGTTGTCTGCTCCCACACGCTCTGCGATCCCATCGCAGGAGCCTGAACTCGTGCGTGGCGTGACTCGCGCACTCTGGCAACCTGCTCGTTCGGAACTTTGGGTGCATTGCGAGCAGGCAGGCGCAGACGCTCGCGTACGAGTTTTCGATGCGTGGCTGCGCGAGCAGCCCGCGCGCGCTGCAGCCGAGATGCCCCCACAAGGCGTTGTCCCGGAGTCGAGTGGCGCGCTGGAGCTTGCGCTGTGGCCCGGTCGTCGTCTGCAGCTCACCGAGGTCGGTGAGTTGGTGATGTTGCCTGCATCCTGGGAAACCGTCCCCGTGGTGCATTGGGGCAAGGGTTGGGCTTCGGTCGAGATGCGTTGCGCTCGTCCGCTCGAGCCTCTGTTGTGGCGGCATGTAGGAGACGCCGAGATCCACGTCGTGGAGTTCCATGCCGACCCCTTCGACGGCGCGCGCCGGCGCGCGTTTCTGCGCGGCATTTCGGCAGGGGAGCGCTTGGAACTCGCGCTCCCTGACCTGCAGCCGCGCTTCCCGCCACGGCTCACGCCGCGGTGGGAAGCCTTGACTGCACCGGAATCCGGCGCAGACGCTACTTCAGCGTGGCCGTCACGTTGAGTGGGGCGCCCGCGCGCTCGCACTCGAGCTGAACGCTTGCGCCGCGGTCCGCCGCACCGAGGGCGCGCAACAAATCGCGGTTCATGCGAATGTCACGGCCGTTGATTTTCTTCACGAGGTCGCCCACTTGCAGGCCGGCGTCGGCTGCCGCACTGCCTTCGGTCACCAGCGTGACGCTCATCCCGCCGGCAGCTTCTTCGACCCGTAGGCCGAGTTTGCCGCGATTGGCCGTGCGCCGCTGAATCGTTTGGAAGTGCGCGCCCATCTTGGCGTTGAAATCCGCGGGCATTCCCATGCCCGGAGACTCTTTGAAGCTGATGACTTTGGCTTCATCCAGGCTCTTCACGACGTCGCGAACGAGCCGCAGCACGCGCACTTCGCCCGCGTAGTCAATCTTCTCTGCGTCGTCGCCGGGAAGGTGATAGTCGTCGTGGATGTGGGTGAAGAAGAACAGCGCGGGGACTCCTCCGTGATAGAAGGAAGTGTTGTCGCTGGGCGCCTCACCGCGATCGTCGAGCTCCAGGCGGACATCCTTCACGGCCTGGAAGATCGGATCGAGCAGGTCGTGGAACTCGGCGGCCGTGCCGATGCCTCCGATGAAGAGATAGCCGTTACTGCGGCCGATCATGTCCAAATTGATCATGGCGCGGATCTTGTCCACGGGCACGATCTTCTGCTCGACCAGATGTTGGCTTCCGAGCAGCCCGCGTTCTTCCGCGGAGAAGCCCATCAGAATCAGCGAGTGCCGCGGCCGATGGACTGAGTACCACTCGGCGAGTTCCAGCACGCCGGAAGTGCCCGAGGCGTTGTCGTCGGCGCCGTTGTGGACTTCGCCCGGGGC
>CAZCXL010000239.1:0-4475 GCA_964502625.1 uncultured Planctomycetales bacterium
TGTTTACCACGGCTGCCGCCTTGCTCGCGCTCGGACCGCAGTACCGCTGGACCACGACTGCGCAAATCGAAGGCGAAAGACTGTGGATTACAGGGACCGGAGATCCTTCGCTGCGCACACTCGGCAGCCGCGTGGTCGAGAATGAATTCCTCGATGACCTGGCCAAGACTCTGTTGCAGGCACACCCGGCCGGATTCACGGAGCTCGTCCTCGACGTACGTGCATTTCCGGATCCGCCGCGACATCCGCTCTGGCCTGAGGATCAGTGGCAAGCCGACTACTGTGCGCCCGTGCTCGCCTTCTGTCTGGAGGGGGGCATCTTGGAGTTCAGTGAGATCGGTGGCGCACTGCGCACGCTTCCCGAAGTGAAAGGAGCCTTTCAGGTGGAGCGCGCCGAGTCGGGGAATGCGAAGAATTGGTCGGCATCTTGGGTAGGAGCGCGAGATCGCGTCGTCGTGCGTGGCAGCGGCGCAGGTAAAGCACCCTTGCGCCTCGCAGACGCGGATCCGCAGCGGCTCGCACTCCATTGGTTGCGGGCAGGCCTGGAGACGCGGGGCGTACGTTGCGGACTCGCGCGTTCCGCCGCAGTTGGCGAAGTCACGCCCAGCACGCCAGCTGTGTTCAAGCACCGCTCGGCATGGACACTGGCCGAGGCCGTCACCGCCTGCAACAAGGAGAGCGACAACTTCCTCGCGGAGATTTTGGTGCGCACCTTAGGTCGCGAGCGCACGGGCGAGGGCAGTTTGGCCGCCGGGATCCCAGCCGTGCGCGCGGTACTCGCCGCAGCTGGCGCGGATGTCGGCACTCTTGATCTCGCGGACGGATGCGGACTGGCGCGCGCGGAGGACCGGTCCGTGAACCGCGCCAGTCCGGCCGCACTCTGCTCGGTCCTGCGCCTCATGGGCGGCGCGAGCGCCGGCGCCGCCGGGCCGGTGTTCTTTGATTCACTTGTCGTGGGCGGCGTGGAAGAGAAGTTGAAGGACCGCTTTCGGGCCGCGGAGTTTCAACCGATGCGAGTGCGCGCGAAGACGGGTTGGATTCGTGGCGCTTCCTCGCTCTCCGGTTATCTGCTGGCGCCGGATGGCCAAGTGCTCGTCTTCGCCGTAGTGGTGAACTACCGATCCGATGGAACGGCGCGCACCAACAACTCCCGCTTTCGCGACGTACAAGAGCAACTGCTGAGCGAGGTGCTGCGCGCATGGCCGACGACACCGCGCTGACGGAGCGCCGCGCTGCGGCCTCGGTGGCAGAATCTCTCGCGCGCGGCGCCGGTGAGATCTTGATGACGTGGTGGGATCGCCTCGCGGCAGGGGACGTGACCAGCAAGAGCGCCGATCGAGATCTGGTGACTGCCGCCGATCTTGCGAGCGAACGACACCTCCTGGACGGCTTGCGCAGTGCCTATCCGGCCGACGCCGTGCTGGCCGAAGAGTCTGGAGCCGCGGGCGCCACAGATGCGCCGCACGTCTGGTATCTCGATCCTCTCGACGGCACCGTGAACTTCGTGCATCGCTTGCCAATGGTCGCCGTCAGCGTTGCGCGCCTGACCGATGGCCAACCCGACGTCGCCGTCGTGCACTTGCCGCGGCTCAGCGAAACCTTTGTGGCCGTGCGTGGCGGCGGCGCCACGCTCAACGGGCGGCCTCTACGCGTTTCCACGGCGCAAGCGCCGCGCGAGGCACTGCTGGCCACGGGATTCCCGTATCGACGCCATCACCTGAAGGAGAACAACCTCGAGAACTTCAATCGGCTGTTCTTGCATCAGCGCGGCATTCGCCGCATGGGATCCGCGGCCAGCGATCTTGCCTACGTCGCGGCGGGGCGGCTGGATGCCTTCTGGGAATTGCATCTTTCCCCGTGGGACGTGGCAGCCGGTGGATTGTTGGTGGAGGAGGCTGGAGGTTCTGTGGATTCCATCTCTCCCGACGGAGACTGGATTCACGGCCGGAGCCTGATTGCGGGACCGCCGGTGTTGGTGGAGGCCTTGCGCGCGATCTTGCTCGAAGGTCGTGCGCCCGACTATCCCGATCTCGGCGAGTACGCGCCGTGAGTGTCAGCCGGGAACCTGGCCCGGCCATGCTGCGGTTGCGCGGCATGCGTGCCGGCAATTTGCGCGACGTCGATCTCGACCTCCCGCTTGGCGCCTGGACGGCGATTCACGGGCCGAGTGGAGCTGGAAAGAGCGCGTTGCTTTTCGGCGTGCTGGAACCTGTCGCGCGCCAGCGCTTTCGTTTGCTGGAAGATCCGCGCGCGCTTCCCAGTGGCGATCACTCTTGGCTTTCACGTGTCGCCGATTCTGTGGAAGGATTGACTCCGGTGATCGCGGGTGCTGGCGAGATACCTCGAAGTCGTCGCTCCGTGACGCTGGGCACGGCATGGAATCTCTGGGGATTGCTGCAACGCGCCTGGGAACTCAGCGGCGAACACCTCTGCGGCGCATGCGGCAAACACTGGGAGCCCTGGCAGCCGCGACGCATCGTGGAGACCTTCGGGGATTGGCCGGAGGGTCGCGTGGTCTTGGTGCTCGGAGCCGCGGACGGCGCACGGACCGAAGAGCTCCTGAGCGCAGGTTGGACGCGAGTGCGCATCGGCAAGGATGCGGAACTCGCGCGCCTGGAGGAAGCTCCGGAAATCCTTCCTCATGATTCCTGGCTGCTGCTCGATCGTTTGCGTTGGAGTGCTAGCCAACGTGAGCGTTTGCGCGACGCACTGGAGGAGGCACGGCGCCGGGGAGGGGCGGTGCGCATCGAGGCTGGAGAAGGCTCTGTCTTGCTGCCCGCCGACGGGATCTGTCCCGCATGCGCAACGCCGCGCGAGCCGAATCCCGATGCGGCGCCGGGACCGCACGCTCCGGAGCGATGGTTGCAGGGCCGGGCCTGGGACGCTTGGACCAGCGCCCCCCTCGAAGAGTGGCTGCCGTGGAGCGCGGCACTGGGCGGCACCGCGGCTCGACGACTCACCCTGCTCACGCGCGCAGGCGTCGGACACTTGGCTGGAGACCGGACCTTGGGAAGTCTCTCGCTTGGTGAGGCGCGACGCTTCGAACTCGTTTCGTGGCTGGCCTTGGTGCGGCGCGGTCAGACCGTGCTGCTCGATGAACCGGGCATGGGTCTGCACGGGCGGGAGCGTCTTGCGCTCGCCACGATGCTGCAGGAGTTAGCGGCAGCGGGGAATACGGTGTTGACTGCCGATCCCTCGCGCGAATTCCTTGAAGCTGCGCACCGTTGGGTGCTCCTCGGTCCTGAGGGTGGACCGCGGGGCGGTACCGTGGTGGCACAAGGCGTGCGCAAGGCCTTGCCGCCTGAACCCTTGCCTCCCGCGCGTGGCGCGAGGGGGGGGGAAGAACCGGAGTGGATTCGCTTTCGTGATTTGAAGGCGCGACATCTGCGCATTCCTGAGCTGGCGTTCCCCTTCGGACGAGTGACGGCCGTGTGCGGACCGAGCGGTTGCGGCAAGAGCACGCTGCTCGAAGAAGAATTGGTTCCGCGACTGCGCGCGGGTAGCGGCTTCACTGGTAGGCTCCCCGAAGGCGGCGTGGGTGTGCTCCTGGAGCGCGCATTGAGTCACGCGCCGATTTCGACCGTCGCCACTCTGGCGGGCGCATGGGAAGAGATTCGCAGTCTCTTCGCGGAAGGCGAGGAAGCGCGCATGCGCGGTCTCGGACCCGCCGATTTGGTGGCTCGGCCCGGTCAAGGCGCCTGTTCAGTGTGCGCAGGCACCGGCGCAGGCGCCGAAGGCCTGCTCTGCAGTTCCTGCGGCGGCTTGGGCTTGCGTGAAGACTTGCTGGATTTGCGTTGGCACGGGCGCGCGCTGCGCGAATGGCTCACGCTTCCCTTGGAGACGCTGGCGAAACGGTTGCCGAGCGGAAGACGGCTACCGCTGTTGGTGCGGCACTTGGTGGCGCTTGGGTTGGGGCCGCGCTCTTTCGGCGAGCGCGGACGCCATCTCTCGCTCGGAGAGCGCAGCCGCATCGCTTTGGCGCGGGCCTTGACCACCACGCGGTCCGGAGCACCGCGATTGTTCCTGCTCGACGAGCCTTGCCTCGGCCTACCGCACGCGGAAGCGCAAAGAGTGACGGATCTGTTGCACACCTTGGCAGAGCAGGGCCACAGTTTCTGGGTCGTCGAGCATCATGAGTTATTTCTGCGCCAGGCGGACTGGCTCATTGAGATCGGACCCGGCGCGGGCGCTTGCGGCGGTCAACTGTTGCACGCCGGACCGCCGGCCAATCTCGAGAGTGGCGACACGCCTACGGCGGCGTGGTGGCGCGCGCGTACCGCAGGCGGCCGCGCGCCCGACACTACAGAGCCGATTCCCATGATTTCACGCGCGCGCGCGGGCGGACTCGAGGGGGGGGGAAGAGCGGAACTGGAGCGCGCGCTACGTCGGGAACTCGCCGTGCGCTCGCCGCTGCTCCACGATTTGGCGGCGAGCGACGATGCCTCGGATGATGCCGATGAAGTTTCGGCTCCGGC
>CAZCXL010000240.1:0-4469 GCA_964502625.1 uncultured Planctomycetales bacterium
TCCGGACTCTACCGCCTCACCGCCAGTCTCGATCAGATCTTGCGAACCTCGGAACCCTTCACAGTGGGAGAGAGGCCGCCCGCAGAGCCGATCGTTCTCCGCGCTAAGTTGCGTAATTGAGAACGCCCGTGCCTCTGACCGCACCATGATCGCCTCGCTCACTTTGCTCCTGCTCGCGCAGGATTTGCCGGCACAAGAGCGCGCGGAGGTCCGCGATCTATCGCCGCTGCTCGCGGAACGGGTGGCCGCCGAGGGCATGCCGGCTCTCACCGCCTGGATCAGCAACGGCGAGCGCACGATCGCGCGCGGTGTGGCCGGCGTGCGCGTGCGCGGCGGCGCAGCGCCCGCCACGCTCGACGACCTCTGGCACATTGGCTCGTGCACCAAGTCCATGACCGCAAGCCTGATGGTCGCGCTGGTGATGGCGGGCGTGGATCTGCACGAAGGTCTGACTCCGCTCATGGTGTTCCCCGAACTTGCGGCCACGGCGGACACGAGTTGGAAGGAAGTCACGCTGCGCCGCCTGCTCACCAATCGCGCCGGCGTGGTGGGGGACTTAAGCGGCGTACATCCGGAGCTTTGGAGTCGCTGCTTTCGCGGCGATCTCACGCCGCTCGCGCAGCGTCGCTTCTTGCTCGAGACTCTGCTTGCGCAACCCACCGCCCAACCGCCGGGTAGCACCTACCTCTACAGCAACGCTGGTTTCGCGCTCGCAGGCACCATGCTCGAAGTGCGCGCCGGTGCTCCGTATGAGGAATTAATGCGCCGACACCTTTTCGGCCCGCTCGGCATGCGCAGCGCGAGTTTCGGCCCGCCCGGAATCTCGACCGACCCCACTGCGCCCGACGCACCGTGGGGCCACGATGCAGCCGGTCGCGCGCATCCGCCCGATCTGAGCGCGGACAATCCCTCGGTGATCACGCCGGCCGGACGCGTGCACCTGAATATGGAAGATTGGGCGCGTTACGCGCGCTTTCACCTGCGTGGCGAACAGGAAGATCGCCCCTTCGCGCCTAAGTTGGCGATGCAACGCCTTCACGAACCCGAAAACCGCGAGGCGCGTCCGCTCTACGCGGCAGGCTGGATCGTGGCGGAGATCGGCGATCCGCCCACGCGCCTGCTCGGCCACTCCGGCAGCAACACGATGTGGTATTCGGTGATCTGGCTGTTCCCGGAACTCGACCTCGCGGTGCTCGCCGCTTGCAACGATGGAACGAAGGGCGCAGCAGTGGAACGCCTCATGCTGGATCTTTTCACAACGGAGCGCGCCCGTCTGCGATAATGCGCGCGATGAACGTTCGCGACCTCATGAAGTCCCCGGTGCATTTCTGCAGTCCGACCCACACCCTCAATGAAGCCGCGCGCATCTTTTGGGAGCACGACTGCGGCGTCCTGCCTGTGTTGAGTGAAAAGCGCCAGGTCGTCGGCATGCTTACCGACCGCGACGTCTGCATCGCGGCCTACACTCAAGGCTGCACCCTCCGCGACCTTCCCGTGCAACTGGCCATGGCGCGCGCAGTCACGCGCTGCTCACCTGGCCACGAGATCGAAGCCGCACTGCAGATCATGGCTACGGCGCAGGTCCACCGGCTGCCGGTGGTGGATTCCGGCGAGCGCCTCGTCGGCCTGCTCTCGCTCACCGACATCCAGCGAGCCGCGCAGAGTCTGCCTTCACCGTCGCGGCAGCGTCTTGCTTTGCTGCTGCTCGATGCGCAAGCCATGATCGGCGCGCCGCGCGGGAAAGCGCGCACACAGCCGAAGGCGCCGCGCAAGTCCATCAAGCGCAGCACCACCTCGCGTAGTTCCGCTCAGCGCGGCAACGCTTCCAGCAAGTAAGCGCGCCAATCCGGCTCCGCGTCATCGCGGAAGTGCCAGAGCCCGACCGACTCCACGGCGTCGCGCAAGCGCCCGAGGCTGGCGAGATTGGCGGCCATCGGCTGTGCCACGAGTTCGGTCGTGTCACGATCGAAGACCTCGCCCCAACTGCGCAGCGCGTTCAACGCCACGAAACTCTGGACGCGCACGCCTCCGCGCAGCGCAGGATCGAGCATCACCGTGGTGACGAATGGGCCGTCGCCGAGCAGCATCATGGGCACGAGCAGCCAGCCGTCTCCGAGCAGCGGCTTGAAACGCTGCATGAGCGACAGATGCGCGCCGGCGAGTTGCACCGGCCCGGATCCCATGTACGCAAGCAAGCGCTGATCGGGTTGGGCCAATTCACCCGTGCCGGGAAGATCGAGCGCTAGGCAGTGAAAGCCCTGCGCTGCGAGCTCATGCGCGCCGAAACGCACCAGCGCATGCTCCTTGCCCGCGTCATCGAGGAGTAGCAAGATTCCGCGCGGGGCGCCGGTGCACGGCACCATCAAGCCGGGCAAGGGAATCGCGCCTGTGGCGCGCAGCACGACTTCGCGGACGCCATCGTCGCGCACGCGCAACTGATCGACCTTCAGATCGGTGCCACCCACACTGAGTCCGATCCATTGCAGATCCGTGCGCGCTGCCTCGGCCGCGCCGACCACTCGCTCGCGCGCGAGATCGAGCATCGTGCGCGAGACTGCGGGCCACTTCGGCAACACGGTCAACTCCGGAGATTCCGGCGGTTCGGTGCGACTCTCGGGCTCCGGCACCGGAGAGCCGTCGCCGATCCCGCGCAGATGCAGATCGAAAAAGCCCATCATCGCTTCCCGCATCGGGCGGTTGTAATCGTGGGGCCCGTCGAAGAGCAGCCAGCGCGTTGCATCTCCGGCGCCGTAGAGATCCCAGATGGCGCGCAACTTTGCGCCCGTCTTGCGCGTGCCCTCGGGCGGGAATTCACGGTCGTCTTGGGCGCCGATCACCAGCACCGGCGCCGGCGCGCGCAGCGCGAGCAGGTCCGCGCGGTCGCCCACGCGCAGCGTGCCCGGCACGTGATTGCAAAGACAACCATTGTGCGGATTGACTTCCAGACTGGTGGCGTACACCACGGGAATCGCGCAGTGAATGCGTTCGTCCGCCGCAAAGGTGTAGAGCGTGGCCGTGCCGCCGCCGCTCGCGCCCGTGATGCCGACGTGCTGCATGTCGGCCTCGGACCGCGTTTCGAGATAGTCGAGCGCGCGCATCAAGTCCCAGACGTAAACGCCTGTAGCGGTGCCCACACCCATCGCCAGCCGCCAATCGTTGTGCGTGCCCTCTTGGCGCCGCTCCACCGCGCGATCGCCCTCGAAGGAGTTGCCGGGCGAATCCACGATCATGGCCAGATAACCGTGCTTGGCCTGCGCGATCAACCGCGCCTGCACCACCGGCTCCGCCTTCTTCCATCCCCAGTGTCCGTGCGGGTTGAGAATCACCGGGAAGGGACCCTTGCCCTCGGGTACGTAGAGGTGCGCGGTCACCCAGAAGTTCGGCCGACTCTGAAAGGCAATCCTCTCGATCCGATAGCCCTCGCGTTGCAAAGTGCCGGTGATCGTGGCGCCGAGCGGGGTGCGCTCCGGGAGGGGATCCAGGCCGAGTCCGCGCAACAAATGTGCGCGGCCCGGTGTTTTACGGGCGTCGGCTTCGGCCTGATCTCGGGGAGCGGGCACAGCGGCGGCGGCGCGCACCCGTCGTTCGATCCAATCCTGCTGGATCTGGGCGGCCTTGCCTTCGAGTACCGGACCTTGGAGGCACAACAACAGGAGAGGAATCATCATGCTGATGGCATCAAGGTAGCAAACGACTCCGCCCCCGTGGGTTAGGATGAGGCTGCCAGGACCCACGCCGATGTTGCTTTCGCGCCCCTTCGCACGGCCTCTGCTTTCGCTCGCCCTCGCCGCCTCTGCCGCGGCCGCCTCCCTCGTGTTCGCGGAGGCTGAAGTGACTGCCGTCGCTGCGCCTTCGCCGACCCTCGCGAAGGTGAGCTACGGCCGGGACATTCGGCCGATTCTCTCGAACCGTTGTTTCCAGTGTCACGGGCCCGATCCCTCCTCCCGTAAGGAAGAGTTGCGCCTGGACGAGTTCGACTTCGCCACGGCGGATCGCGGCGGTTACGCGGCGATCGTGCCTGGTGATCCAGAAGCGAGCGAGTTGTGGCGGCGGGTGAGTGAGCATGATCCGGAGGAGCGGATGCCGCCGCAGGACAGTCCCAAGCGCGCGCTGAATGCGGATGAATTGTCGCTGGTGCGCCGCTGGATCGAAGAAGGTGCGCACTACGAGCCGCATTGGGCCTTCGTGGCGCCCAAGCGCGCCGAGCTTCCTGCCGTGCGCAACGCTGCCTGGCCGCGAGGCGAGGTGGATCGTTTCTTGTTAGCGGGATTGGAGCAGGCCGGACTGTCGCCGAGCCCCGAAGCCGACCGCGCCACCTTGCTGCGCCGCGTGTTCTTGGATCTGACGGGCCTGCCGCCCACGCCGGAGGAGTACGACGCCTTCTTGAGCGACACGCGCCAGGACGCCTACGAGCGCTGGGTGGATCGGCTCTTGAACGAAGAGCCCTATCTTTCACGTTACGCCGAGCG
>CAZCXL010000241.1:0-4468 GCA_964502625.1 uncultured Planctomycetales bacterium
CGATTCGATTCGCAGGACGCGAAGTCGGGAAATTGCCGATCCACCGACGCGCACGCCTCGGCCTCGGCTACCTCGCGCAGGAGCCTTCGGTGTTCCGCCGTTTGAGCGTGGAAGACAACGTGCTCGCCGTGCTCGAGATCTTGAAGGTGCCGCGCGCCGCAAGGGCCGCGCGCTGCACCGAACTGCTGAAGGAACTCGGCCTGGAGCACTTACGCGAGAGCACCGGCGAAGTGCTGTCCGGCGGGGAGCGCCGCCGACTCGAGATCGCGCGCGCGCTCGCCGGCAATCCTTCGCTGATCCTCTTGGACGAACCTTTCAGCGGCGTGGATCCGCTCGCCGTGGAAGAAATCCAGGAAATCTTGCGGGGCCTCAAACGCAAGGGCATCGCGATGCTGCTGACCGATCACAACGTGCGCGAAACGCTGCACATCACGGATCGGGCTTACATCCTTGCGCAGGGGCGCGTGCTCGCTGAGGGAACGCCGCAGACCTTGGTAGCGGACGAGCAAGTGCGCCGGGTGTATCTGGGTAAACGCTTCGAGTTGGCCTGAGCGGCCGGATCGCGCCGCTACAATGGTTCGCCCTTTTAGGGCTGACTCCCATGAACATCTTGGTCTGCGTCAAACGCGTTCCGGCAACCACGATCCGTGTGGCGGTTCAAGACGGCAAGCGTCTCAACCCCGACGGCGTCGAGTTTCTGCTCAACCCTTACGACGAGTACGCGGTCGAAGAAGCCCTGCGTCGCAAGGAATCCGCCGGCACTGGCAAGGTTGTGGCATTGAGCCTCGGCACGACCGACGCTCAAAAGGAGCTGCGACAGGTGCTCGCGATGGGCGTCGATGAAGCCGTGCTGCTCACCCACGCCGAAGCCGGATTCGCCGACGGCGCCACGACGGCACGCCTGCTCGAGACGGAAATCCGGAAACGTGGACCCTTCGATCTACTGTTCTTCGGCAAGCAAGCCGTAGACCGCGATCAGCACGGTGTAGGCCCGATGGTGGCGACCCGGCTCGGGATTCCTTGCATCACGGAGGTGGTCAAGTTGGAGATCACGGACGGCAAAGTCGTGGCTGAGCGCGAGGTCGAGGGCGGACGCGAAACGATTCATGCTTCCCTGCCGTGCGCGATCACTTGCCAGAAGGGCTTGAACGAACCGCGTTACGCCAACCTCAAAGGCATCATGGCCGCCAAGAAGAAGCCGCTCGACACCGTTCAGGTGGACCTTTCCGGCGCCGTGGTCGAGGTGCTCGAGATGAAATTGCCGCCGCCGCGCGCGCCCGGCCGCATCATCGGCGAAGGCGCCGCCGCCGTTCCCGAACTCCTGCGCTTGCTGCGCGAAGAAGCGAAGGTGCTCTAACCGGACTGATTCATGACCCACGTCCTCGTCGTTCTCGAAGTGCGCGAAAGCGCCGTCCGCCCGGTTGGCCTCGAAGTCTTGGGCGCGGCGCGCGCGCTCGCCGGCACCGCAGGCAAAGTCACTGCGTTGACCACCGAATCCTGCACGGCCGACGCCGCAGCGCTGGGCGCCGCAGGCGCGGACCGGGTGCTGATCGCCAGCGCCCAGAAGCACAGCCCTGACGGCGCAGCAGCCACGGCCGTCCGCGTCGCCAAGGAATTGGGCGCGAGCTGCGTGTTGCTGGCAGCAACCGTGCGCGGTCGCGACCTCCAAGGACGGATTGCGGCAGGCCTGGACACCGGATTCGCGAGCGACTGCGTCGCGATCGAAGCCGACGGCCCGGTCTTCACCCGGCCGGTCTTCGCCGGAAAGGCGCTCGTGCGCGTCAAGATTCATGGCGCCGTTTCCGTCGCCTCGTTGCGGGCGAATCACTTCCGCCCGGCCGGCGCGAGCGCCACGGCCAGCGTGGAGCAGATCAGCGCGGAGACCGGAAAATCCGAGGTCGTCACTGTGGCGGCCAAGAGCGCGGGTCGACCCGACGTGGCCGAAGCCGCGCGCGTCATCGCGGGCGGCCGTGGCTTGATGGACGCGGGCAACTGGCACCTGCTGGAGCAAGTTGCGGACGCGGTGCCCGGAATGGCGCTCGGAGCTTCACGCGCCGTCGTGGACGCCGGCTGGCGACCGCACGGAGAACAAGTGGGGCAAACGGGCAAGACGGTGTCGCCGGAGCTCTACATCGCGGTTGGCATCAGCGGCGCGATCCAGCATCTCGCCGGCATGTCTTCCTCGAAGGTGATCGTGGCAATCAACCGCGATCGCGAAGCGCCGATTTTCCAGCACGCCACTTACGGAGTGGTCGGCGATTCACTCGAAGTGCTCCCGGCCTTGGTCGCCGGACTCCAGAAACTCGGGCTGCAGTAGCCCTCCTCGAAAGCGGCGCGAGCTTCTTCCGGCGCGGCGTCGAGCGTCGGGCGCAACTCGTCGAGATCCCGTTCGGCTTCGGCACGGGTGAGCGGCCTCCCTCGGAATCGCGCACGAGCCGGATCCAGCCAGCGCACGCGCCACGCCCCGGATTCTTCACGTCCGACCAGCACGTTGCGCGCGGCGAGGCCTCCATGGCGTACCCCACGCACGTGCATCACGGCGATCGAGAGGCCGAGGGCGCGCCAGGCCTCCGGTGACGGTGGCCCCGCGGTGGACAAGAGGCGATCCAGATCCAGGTGGGGCCACCAGCGCGTAATGAGGAAGGAATCCCGCACGAAGCCGGCGCGATCACGGCGCACGCCGCAGCCCACCGGCTCCACCACCGGCACGCCAAGCGCTCGCAACTGCGCGAGCGCACGCATCTCTGCGCGCGCCTTAGGAACAGCGAGCCAAGTGTGGCGAAAGGCCGCCTCAAGCCTGCGCACTAGGCGCGGAAATGCGTAGCGCTTCACGGCGTAACTTTCACCGTCTGGTGCCAGGCGACGTTCCACCCGAACTGTGGGAGTCTCCACGAGCAGTTCTTGTCGCGGCCAGGACTCCAGCGCTGCACGCAGCTCGGGCGCCCGTTGCCCGCTCACGTCGGTGCAAGACCACTTCATAGAACGGACGGCGCAGATTTTTCGAGCAGCGCCCAAGTTTGTTCACTGACTCCGCGCGCAATCCACGCGCGATCGAGCTCGCGCCAGCCGCAGGCTTCAGCCTCGCGGCGGAAGTCCTTCACTGCGATCGCGGAGCGGCCATCCGTTCGTCCGCGCAACCGTGAGCGCCATGCCTGCAGGCTCAAGCGGTCGAAGTGGCTGACGATCAACCACCGGCGGCTGACTCGGGCCAATTCATTCAACACCGCGCGGCGTTCAGACTCGGCCCCGAGATGGTGCAGCAAGCGCGAACAGAGCACGAGGTCTGCGGCACCTGCTCGCCAGGGAAGTGCATGCGCGCTTGCCTGCACGCGCGCGGCACCGGAGTGCTGGCGCAGCATGGCGTGCGCGGCATCAATCGCCAACACCGAGTCCGCATGCGTCGTGAGTAATGACAGAAATCGCCCCGTTCCCGACGGGACGTCCATCACGCGGAAGAGCGGCGCACACCGTGTGAGCCAGCGCCCAACAATCGCCTGCTCTGCACGATCCGTGCGGCGGCTGTGCCGCGTTCCGGCCCAGCGTTCTCCCGCATAGTGCTCGGCCCGGCCGCCGGCTTCGTACTCGGCGCGCAATCCCGGGAATCGCTCGCTGTCTGCCACGGAACTAGAGGAAAAAATCGTCCGATCCATCATCCGGAGCTTCGCCTTGAGGCAGCGCGGAGGAAGGATTCACCCCTCCGGCCACGAGCGATTCGAGAAAATGATTCACCGGATTGTAGAGGCAAGTCACCTGGGCGCATTCCCGCGAGGCATCGAACTGATCCAACACGCGCGCGGTTCCGGTGATTCCTTCCGCGCCGTCGCCGGCCCAGGCCGATTTCCCGCCGACCTTCGCCTTAGTCACTCCGCGGTGCGCCGGGCAGTTGAAGGTTCCGAGCGGCGAGATCACCTGGCGCAGGGCCTGCATATGGCACTCGCGGGGTTGGCGCGTGAACTCCGTCCACGTGCCATCCAGATACACACGCAGATTGGTGCTCTCCACCACGCGGAAGGCCGACGAAGCATGCCGCGCAGCCCGCTCCAGACCCTCCCGAATGCGCGCACGGACTTCCTCTTGTCGGGATTCGGCTTGCGCCGGATCTAAGACTTCTGCGCCGGCCTCGGCGCGAGTGAGAAACGGCTTGAAGGAGATGTAATCGAATCCGTAATCGCTGGCCCGCAGCGCGGCCGCTTCCATCTCGCCAAGATTTTCCACCAAGCGCACGTCGTCACGGCGCGCGCCTTTCCACGTGATCACGAAGGAATAGCCGAGTTGCGCGGCGGGCGAGGCCTGCTTGACGGCACGCGCGCGCTCACAGATCTGGTCGAGGGTGATGCCGCGCCCCTTCGGCTTGTGCATGGCCTGGAAGGTTGTATCGCTGCCGGCATCAAGCGAGAGCCGCACCCAGTCTCCGCGTCCGAGCAGGCCGGCCACTTCTTCGATCTTCTCATTGCGGCTGCCGTTCGAA
>CAZCXL010000242.1:0-4462 GCA_964502625.1 uncultured Planctomycetales bacterium
GCGCGGCGAATTGACGCAGATGGACCAAAAATCTGAGCAGTTTCGGATCCAGAGTTTCCAGGTCAATCTCCTCGAAAAAACCCACGAGACCGAAGCGGAGTTCTGGGTCAACGCCCTGCAACGGGATCGCGAGAATTTGCTGCGCATCGGCGTGACCCGAGTGCACGAGGCCTGTGCGGAGTACGGACGCCGGACCGGCGTTGGTGTGGTGATGATGAAGCCTGGCACTCTGCCCTTGCCCACCGAAACCGCGAATAGCGCGCTTCGCGACCTCGAGAGCCGCTGGGTAATCTGGTCCAACACCGACCACGACGTCACCGACGCGGTGATCGGGATTCTGCGCGAACAAAGGTAGACACCGTGCCGTCCTCCGCCGACGAGCTTAAGCGCCCTTCGGCGCGTCACGAGCGCACCATCCGGCGCGCGGTGGAGCTCAGCGGCGTGGCTTTGCACTCCGGGGCAGCAGTGAAACTGCGCTTGGAGCCGGCTCCGGCGGGCACCGGCATCGTGTTCCAACGCAGCGACCTCGCCGACGCGCCGGATGTGCCTGCGCGTCCCGCCCACTTGGCGACTGCACAGCGGCGCACCGTGCTGCGCGAGGGCGAGGCGGAAGTCGGCATGGTGGAGCATTTGCTCTCCGCTTGCCTCGGGCTCAGGGTGGACAACCTTTACGCGCGAGTGAACGGGCCTGAGTTGCCGGGTGCGGATGGTTCTTCCGGCCCTTACGTGGAGTTATTGCTGAAAGCAGGCGTAGTGGAGCAAAAGCGGCTGCGCAAGGTGCTGCATCTCGCAGAGCCTTTGCTCTTTCGCGAGGGTCATGCGGAACTCGTGCTGCTGCCGCCTAGCGGAGACGGATTGCGCGTGCGCTACCTGCCGGAGTATCCCGCAGGCGTGGATGCGACTCCGGTGCAGTTTGACACTGCGACGGGGGACTATGCGCGCGAGATCGCGACCGCCCGGACCTTCGTGGTGGCGGCCGACATCGAGAAATTGCTCGCTGCCGGTTTGGGGCAAGGCGCCAGCGCGGAGAACACCCTGGTGCTCGGTTCCAGTTCCGCTCCTGCGATGCGGCTCGATCTGGAGCCGACGCGTCACAAGATTTTAGACGTGCTCGGTGATCTGGCTTTGCTCGGCGCAGACTTGCACGCCGACGTGATCGCGACGCGCAGCGGACACAGCCTCAACCAGATGGCGGTGCGAGACTTGCGCGATCGGCTGGAGGAGAGTGAGCTCACTGCTCCGGCGACGGACAGCGGCTATTCGATCGTGGATGTGATGCGCCTGTTGCCCCATCGCTATCCCTTCTTGATGGTCGACCGCGTGATCGAAGTAGAAGGCTTCCGCCGCGCCGTCGGCATCAAGAACGTCACCATCAACGAGCCTTATTTCCAAGGCCATTTTCCCGACCAGCCGTTGATGCCCGGCGTCCTGCAACTGGAGGCGCTGGCGCAACTTTCCGGGTTCCTGTTGCAGCGGAAATTGGAGCATGCCGGTAAGATCGTGGTGTTGGCTTCGATCGACAAAGTGCGTTTTCGCGGCGGCGTCGCGCCTGGAGACACTTTGCGGTTGGAAGTCGAAACGCTGCGCCTCTCTGCCAGCCGCGGCCAGATCAAGGCGCAGGCCAAAGTCGGGGGCCGCATGGTCAGTGAAGCCATTCTTTCCTTTGCCATGGTCTCGCAAACCTGATCACTCGTGGCCAGCGTCCATCCCACCGCATTTGTCGCTCCCGGCGCCGAGTTGGCGGAAGACGTCACCGTCGGTCCCTTCTGCTACGTGGGAGGTCGGGTGCGGGTCGGCGCGGGCACGCGATTCGGTCCGCACGTCACGGTGCAGGGCCGCACCACGATCGGGCGGGACAACCACTTCGTGGGTCACTGTGCGATCGGCGGCTTGCCGCAAGATTTGAAATACGCCGGAGAAGAATCCGCGCTTTCGATCGGTGATCGCAACGTGGTGCGCGAATTCGTGACGATGAACATTGGCACGGCCGCTGGCGGCTGGGTCACCAGCCTCGGGGACGGCAATCTGATCATGGCCTGCGCGCACGTCGCCCACGACTGCGTGTTGGAAGATGAGATCATTCTTGGCAACAACGTGCTGCTGGCTGGCCACGTGCGGATTGAAAGCAACGCCATCATCAGCGGCGGCGTAGCCGTGAACCATTTCGTCACCATCGGGACGTTGGCGATGGTCGGCGGCATGGCGCGAGTCGTACAGGACGTTCCGCCGTACATGATTGTCGAGGGCGCCCCGGCCCGCTCGCGCGGGGTCAACGTCGTCGGATTACGCCGCCGCGGACGTGGACCAGAGGCCGTCGCCGAACTTCGCGATGCTTTTCGCAAATTGCTCTCAGACGAAACTCCGCTGACCCTTGCCATTCAAGAGTTTGAGGCGCGCCCTGAGCTTCAGCCCGACACGCGACGCCTGATTTCCTTCCTGCGCGACATGGAGCGCGGCTTTCAAGGACGCTACCGCGAATCGCTGCGCCGCTCCGAAGGCGACGTGGCCTCCACCTGATGCCGGCGGCGCTCACCGCCGCAGTCTTCGGCGTCGGTCACCTCGGCCGTCATCACGCGCGAATCTTGGCAGGCATGGAAGGCGTGCGTTTGCTCGCCGTGGTGGATCCGGATCCGGAGCGCGGCCATGCCGCGGCGGAGCGCCATGGATGCGCTTGGCACTCGCATGCGCAAGAACTCGCTCAGCGGCCGGACTTCGCCGTGGTGGCGGTTCCTACTTCGCTCCACCGTGCCGTGGCCGGGCCTTTGCTGCGCGCGGGCACCGCGTGTCTGGTCGAGAAGCCTCTGGCTGCCGACGTGTCCGAGTGCCAGGGACTGCTCGAGGACGCGCGCACCGGCCGTGCGATGCTTGCCGTCGGGCACGTCGAGCGCTTTAACCCTGCGGTGCGCCGCGCCATGGCTCTCGGTATCCAGCCGCGCTTCATCGAAGCTCACCGGCTCGCGCCTTATCCCTTCCGCGCCACGGACGTCGGCGTCGTGCTCGACTTGATGATTCATGATCTGGATCTTGCGTTGGCATGGACCGGCTCAGACATCATCTCAGTGGACGCAGTGGGCGGAGCGACTCTCTCGCCCTCCGAAGACATTGCCTCGGTGCGACTCCGCTTCGCGAACGGTGCCGCCGCCAACCTGACAGCTTCAAGACTTTCGCTCAAGCCCATGCGGCGCTTCCGCGTTTTTGGTCCGGACTGCTACGTTTCCGTGGACAGCCGGGATCGTTACGCCTTGTTGGTGCGCAAATCACCGGGATTCAGTCAAGCAGCGGTCGCTGCGGCGGCGAAGGCGACGGATCCGCAGGCTGCATTCCGCGCGCTCCTGCACATCGAGGAGCTCACCCTCGATGAAGACGAACCCTTGCGCGCAGAACTCGAAGACTTCGTGACTGCTCTGCGTGAAGGTCGGCGCCCGCTGGTCTCGGGCGAGGACGGTTTGCGCGCCGTGGAAGCGGCGCAGCGTGTGCTTGCGGCCTTGGCGAGCGACCCTTCCTGGCACACGTCGTGAAGCGCGGCAGCGAGGGAATGGAGCGGGCGCTGCTGCGCCCCGCGCAGGACGGCGGATCGCTTCCGCTGGACCTGACCCGCACCTTCGGACGCGCTGCGCCTTTAGCCATTGAGATTGGTTTCGGCGGGGGAGAGGCGCTGGCATGGTGGGCGACGCGCCGGCCAGAGTGGAACTTTCTCGGCTTTGAACTTCCCATGGAGTGCATTGCTCGGGCGGCAAAAACCCTGGCGCGGACCGAAGTGCAGGAACGTGTGCGATTGGTGCGCGGAGACGCGCGTCATCTGCTGCGGGAATTGGTGCCGCCGGCCAGTGCTGTGCGCGCCTTGATGCAGTTTCCAATGCCCTGGCCCAAACAGCGGCACGCCAAGCACCGGCTTACAGACTCGACTTTCCGCGACGGCTTGGCTTCCGCCCTCATGCCGGGCGGACGATTTGAGCTGGTCACGGATCAGCAGGTGTTCGCGGAGGAAATGTCTGCGGCCTTTGCCCCGGACGTCGACTTTTCGCTCACTCCGCTCGAAATGGATCCCACGCGTGCTTTTCGTACTCGTTATGAGCGCCGCTGGCTTGCCGAAGGCCGCCACATCTGGCGCATGCAGGCGACGCTCCTGCGCAATCGTTCCCAATTACCGCTTTCCAACTCCGACGCCATGCAAGCCTTCTCCCTCGCCGCGCTTCCCGACCTCGCTTCGCTCCGCGCCTTGCATGGACGCCGCCACTCCGCATCCGGCGGCCAGCAGGTTTGCGAGGTGAGGGATTCCTACGTCGCCGAAGATGGGTACTTGATCCAGATCCTCGCCGCGGACGAAGGGTTCAGCCAGTTGTTCCTCGTGCGCGTGCGAACGCGTGCCTCCGGCGGCGCCATCCTCCGCCTCGACGAATGTGCCCGGCCGTATCCCACTCCCTCGGTGCAAGCCGCATTGCTTTGGTTGCAAAGTGAGTTG
>CAZCXL010000243.1:0-4456 GCA_964502625.1 uncultured Planctomycetales bacterium
AGTCGCGCACCGTCGCGTGCGGAGCCTTCAGATAGCCCTCGGCCACCGGAGTCGGCATCGTGTAAACGTCCACGCCCGCGAGCGAGGCGACTTGATCGCCGTTGCGCATCGAGGCCGCGATTTGCCGCGTGGAAGCGCCCAGTTTCTTGCGCAACCCCTTCACTGCGGCCTGGCTCGCCATGGTGGTGCGCTCGCCGACCCAGCGGCCGTCGCACAATTTTTCGTCGGCGCCGTAGGCGTTGAGCCGGCCGAGGAACACGTTCACCCAGGACGGGCGCGCCACGCAAGTGATGAGAAAATTTTCGCGTGCGCTGAAGCCGAGCGTGAAGTTCACGGGAATTCCGTCTTCCTCCAGCGTGCGCGCCGCGATCAGCCCTTCGGGCGTCAGCGGCACCTTCACGATGAACTTCGGACAGAGCGCGGCGTAGCGCTTGCCGTACGCGACCGAGCGCTCCAAGTCATGCGCAAGATCCGTGTGCAACTCCACGCTCACGTAGGCGCCAAATCGCTCGACCAATCGCAGCCCGTGGCGCGAGTTCAGCGCGAAGGCGATCTCGAGCACCAGATCCTGCTCACTGAGATCAGGCTGGTCGGCGCGCGCCGCGCGCGCGGCTTGGGCGATCCAGGTGTCGTAGAGCCCTTTTTGGATCTCGCGGTTGAGCAGCGTGTTGTTGGTGGTCAGCGCGGAGAACTCTGGGTTCCACAGCGCGCCGGCCGCGTCCATGTCGCCGGTGTCGAGCCACAACTCAGTGCCGGTGGCGCGCACTTTTTTCCACTCGGCATTGGCTTTGCCGTGGACTTGGTCTTCGCGCACGTTTTCGCGGATGACCGCGGCCAGGCGTGAGGTGGCGACAGGGGGAGCCTCGCTCATGTGGTCAAGGATACGATTCCCGATCCAGAACCGTGCGCATCCCCGCCCTCACCTACGCAGACGCGCGCCTCATGACTGGCGCGCGCTGGGTGGATTTGCGGAGCCCCGCAGAGTTCGCGCGTGATCATCTTCCTGGCGCCGCGAGCGTCCCGCTCCTGGACGACGACGAGCGCGCCCTCGTCGGCACTCTTTACAAGCAGGTCTCACCGCACGCCGCCTTCGATCGTGGGCTCGACTTCGCCGCCGCCCGGCTACCTGCTCTCCTGACGGCCCTTCTTGGCCAGCAGTTACCCGAGGCCGAGTGGCGTGAGCGATTCGCTGCACTGGCGTCTCGTCTGCGCGAGGGCGCAGCGGCAATCGAGACCGAGCTTCATTCCGAGCTTCCGAATCACGGCCAGGGCTGGATCCTTCTGCACTGTTGGCGCGGCGGAATGCGTTCGCGGTCGGTCGCGGCGCTCCTCCAGAGCCTGGGATCCCGGGTTGCCGTGCTGGAGGGCGGATACAAGGCGTATCGCTCGTGGGTGCTGGATCAACTCGCTGCGTGGCCTGCGCCAGGGCCGAGTCCCTTCATTCTGATCAGCGGACCGACAGGCACCGGAAAGACTCTCCTTCTTCGCAGGTTGGAGGTCGTCGCTCCTGGAAGCAGCGTGGACCTCGAGGCCTGCGCGGATCATCGCTCCTCCATATTGGGCGCCGTGGGGCGCAGCCCGGTCAGTCAAGCGGCATTCGAGTCGCGCCTCGCCGCGCGCATTGAGCTCCTGGGACCTCCGCCCTGGTTCATCGAGGCTGAGTCGCGCAAGGTAGGGGATTCCGTCCTGCCTGAGCCGTTGTGGCGCGCCATGCGCGAAGGCTGGGTCGTCGAATTGGGCGCGCTCCCGGAGACGCGCGTGCGGATTCTTGTGGATGACTATCTTGAGACACCGAACGCGGCGGCGGAGATTGGCGAACGACTGCCTTTCCTTGAGGAACGGCTGGGTGAAGGGTGGTCCGGAAGACTCATGGCCCTGCTGCAAGCCGGCCGCCATGGCGAAATCGCCGCGCTCCTGCTGGAGCACTACTACGATCCGCTTTACCGGCACAGCGGACGCAATCTGATTCCGCGGATGGAACTGCAAGCGGAAGATCCGGCGCGGGTGGAGCGCCTGCTGGCCGCGCGCGCGGCCTGGAGGGAGTCCGCAATCGCGGGCGATGCGAATCCTGTAGAATTAACGCAGGGCTCATGTGCGGATTCCTCGGAATTGCAGGTCTTCCCGGCAGCAACGTTGCCGCTGAACTCTATGAAGGCTTGATCGCGCTGCAGCATCGCGGCCAGGACGCCGCGGGAATCCTGTCCTACGACGGGAAGTTTCATCTGCGCAAGCAGAACGGCATGGTGCGCGACATTTTCCAGGCGCACGACATGGAGCGTCTGCGCGGGGATCTGGCGATCGGCCACGTGCGCTACCCGACCGTGGGCGGCGGCGCCGGAGAGGACGCGCAGCCCTTCTACATCAACTATCCCTTTGGCGTGGGCATGGCCCACAACGGCAACCTCACAAACTGGGTGGACCTCAAGGCCAACAAGTTTCCGGCCGCGAACATTTGCCTTGAGTCCTCCTGCGACGTCGAGGCCATTCTTTACGCCTTCGCGATGGGCCTGCAGCGCACTCTGAAGCGGGAATCGCTGATGGAGCGCGTGCGCGTGGGTGTGGAGAGCGCCTTCGAACATGCGAAGGGTGCTTACTCGGTCGTGGGTCTGCTCTCCGACGGCGCCATGTTCGCCTTCCGGGATCCCTACGGCATCAAGCCCTGCATCGTCGGGCGCCGCGTGACTCCCGAAGGCACCGAATGGGCCGTGGCTTCGGAATCGGTCGCATTCGACGTGCTTGGCTTCGAACGCTACCGCGATCTCAAGAACGGCGAAGCTTTCGTGGTAGTGCCTGGCAGCGACCCGGTGTTCCTGCAAATCGGGCACCAGAAGCACACGCCCTGCATCTTCGAGTTGGTCTACTTCTCGCGTCCTGACTCCTTTCTCGATGAAGTCAGCGTCTACAAGGCGCGCCAGCGCTTCGGCGAAGCGCTTGCAGCCCAATGGAAGGACGAAGGGATGCCGATGCCGGACGTGGTGATTCCCATTCCGGACAGCGCGCGCGACGCCGCGCTTTCCGCGGCGCTGGCTCTGGACGTGCCCTACCGCGAGGGCTTCATCAAGAACCGCTACATCGGCCGGACTTTCATCATGCCCAATCAGGCGCAGCGGAAGTCCTCCATTCGCCGCAAGCTGAATCCGATCCCTATCGAGTTCGAGGACCGCGCCGTGCTCTTGGTGGACGACTCGATCGTGCGCGGGAACACTTCGCGTAAAATCATCGAGACCGCGCGCAAGGCCGGCGCGCGCAAGGTTTATTTCGCCACCACTTCGCCGCCGCTGGTAGCGCCTTGCCCTTATGGCATTGACATGGCCACCAAAGACGATTTCATCGCCCGCGGCAAGACTGTGGAGCAGGTGCGCGTGGAAATCGGGGCTGACAAACTGCTCTATCTTGATATGGACCGCATGATCGAGGCTGGTCGGGCCAAGAACCCGGAAATCGAGCAGTTTTGCACCGGTTGTTTCACGGGCCAGTACCCGACGCCCGACGCCGAGGAGCACCTTGCGGCGCTTGCGGCCGAACGGGCTGCGATGCGGGTCTAAAGACCTGCGAATTTCTCCAGGAAAATCCTCAAGTGGGTGGTGGGGGGTGTGCCGATACGAAGCATGGCCCCGTAGGACGACGGGACCCCGCGCCCCGAATCAGGGCCGTCGGCCTTCATCAGTCCTTCCAAGAACAACATGCACACGCTTCGCCTGAACAACAAAAAGGGTGGCTTCTCGCTGGTGGAACTGACGATCGTCGTCGTGATCCTCGGCGTGCTGGCCACGTTTGCCGTACCCCGCTTCATGCGCTCGGTTGAGCGCTCGAAAGCTGCAGAGGCCTTCAACTACTGCGAAAATCTGATGTCCTCGCAAGGCTCCTACCAGGGCCGCAACGGGGCGTACGCCAAGTTGGTTGCCGACCTCGACGTCAGCCTCAAGGCTCCGACCTACTTCACGCCTGCCGCGATTACCTCCACCGACTGGAACACCAAGTGGGAGATCAAACTCACCCGCGTTGGTTCCTCGGGCGGTTATGGCGCATACACCGTGGTGTTCGACGAGAATGGCTTTAACTTGGCCAAGTCGAGCATCAAGGACGAGCTCCTGCCGAGCAAGTAATCCGGCTGAGTCCAACTTCTGGGGGCGCCCGCGCTGCGGGCGCCCCCTTCGGCTTTCATGGGGATCTACTTAAGAGATTCTCTCTCGTATTCCGATAGGTCCTTGAGTCTTCTCGCATGGAAGCGAATCAACCCCAACTTCGGTGTCCGCGCGGCGTCACGGCCGTGATGGTCGGCCGCGGACGCATCTGCTACTACAGCGGCGTCATGGAGGCGCCGACGGAGGTTCGCGCTGCTGGCACCGAATTCGTGCCGGGAGAGCTCACCACTATGTTGAGAGGCTTGATTGAGAGCAAGACTCTGCGCGGTCGTATCGCTCTTGGGTTTGAGCCGCAAGCCGAGTTTTTCGTA
>CAZCXL010000244.1:0-4451 GCA_964502625.1 uncultured Planctomycetales bacterium
AGATCCTCATTGCTCAGCAGGTACTGGAACATCGTCAGAGAGTTGAGCAGGAGGAGCAGCATCATTGCGAGCAGGCACTCCGCCACCGCGCGGACCCGTCCGCGCCCGGGCTCCCGCCAGGCTCCACGCAGGTCCGCGAGAATCCACAACAGAAAGCCGGCATGCAGCGCGTATAGGACTCGATTGAGGCCGACCCAGGAGCGCGCCTCGGCTTCCGTGCCTGGACTCACGCCGAACGGCTGCCAGGTCAACAGGCTTGGCAGCAAGAGCAGACACAACAGCGTGCCATAGAGGTAGAGGACGAAGTGGACGCGCCGCATCGGCAATGCGGCCTCGCTAGGCCTCATGCCACGCGTGCCCGCGCTCACTGCGAACTCACTCCATACTCTTTACGGAGGTACTCCTTCCAGCGCTCCTCGAGCAGCAGGATCGGATCCTTGCCGGGCGGCATCTCGAAAACCTCGGCGGTCATGGCGCGCAATTCGTTCAGGAACTCGTCTTTTGAAGCGTTGGCGAGTTTGGAAGAACGGCGCAGCCACAGTTGGCCCTGCTTGCCGCACTTGCGCGCGATCCAGTCGTACCAGGCCCACGACTTGGCCATGTCCTCGTTGGCGAAGGACCACAACTCTTTCTTGGCGAGCTGATCCATCGGCGGACCGGCGATCACGGCCATCTGTGCCATGACCTCGCGCGCGCCGTTCATCACCGCTGCGGTGGTCTTGGTGGGAACTTTGGGCTTGTCGCCTCCCCCCCCCTTCGCCACCGTGCCCTCACCCGGCCCCTTCTCCGGCTCGAAGGCGAAACAGTTGACGTTGTTCCGCGAAAGCATGGCGAATGAAAGCGCGTAGCCGCTGCCCTCGGTGAGCCAATCTTGGCCGTTGCGGATTTCGTAGTGCAACTCAGCCAAGGTGTGGCCCAGAGTATGCAGCACAATGCCTTCCAGATCTTCCTGCTCGCCGATCTTCCAGTAGGCGAGCGCGCGACCTTCCAGGCTCTGCCGAGATCCTTGGGCCTTCAGCCGATCTTCCTTTTGCTTGCCGCTCCCCCAACCTCGACCGTAATAGTCCACGAGCATGCGCTCGTAGTGACCGACGTCCTCCGTGCCGAAAAAGAATTCCTGGAACAGTCCGTCCGGGATCTGGTCCTTGAAGTCCTCGCCGGCGTAAGGGTCGACGTACTCATTCTTGAACAACTCGATCGCGCGCTCGCCAAGCTCGAGCAGCGCGGTCACTCGCCCGGACTCAACCCCGGAATGGTGAATGATCCGTAGATGCTGGCTCTCCTGCATGGCGTACTTCACACCCGGAGTGGAGGTCTTGGCGACGGTTTCCAGTTTTTCCGGCAACTTGGGCTGGGTCAGCGAAGCCAAGGCGCGCTCAATCCGCACTCGCGTGCCTTCGTCCAATGATTTACGTTCCCGCAGCAAATCGCGGTCGAGTTTGTTGGCCGCGCGCGTGTAGCCCGTTTCCGCCAGCCACACCCGCAACTGCTCCAGAGCCTGCACCTTGCGCCGCGCAAGATCGAACCAAGCCGGACTGCCCTTCTCCGTCCCTTTGCGCTCTTCGTCCATGCCGTCCAACTCGCGCTGGCGGCGATTGAACTCCTTCGCGAGGGTGAAGAAGCTCTCCTGCATCATGAAACTATTGAGGTCCTCCACGCGATCCCCCTGGATCGCAATCACCAAACTCTTTTCCGCGACGTCCAGTTCGTCACCCGCGAGCTTGAAGGCAACCTTGGATGGGTCCTCTTGATCCTGCACGAAGAACTCAAGCCGGTCGTTCGGCGCCCAGATGAAGCCGGTGCCGTCGGTCTTCTTGGTGATGCCGGATTTGATCATCACCAGCACCACCTGCTCGCCACCACGATCGAAGAGCTGCTTGGAGTAACTCTTCGCGTGCTTCGGATCCTTGAAGTTCAGCGAATAGATTTGATCGTCTGCCGCCGTCGTAAGCACGGCGAGGGCGAGGAGGCCAGCGATCAACATCCGCATGACTCCATCCTAGCGGAGGGATAAACTGGGCTTCCACGGCCGTCCGCCGAAACGGCGATGCCGTGTTGCGCTGCCTGATGCTTGGCGCCCTCTTGCGACCGGTCCCGATGGGCCGCATCTTCGGGATCCCACTGCTCGTGGTCCCGGCGGCCTTGTTGCTGCTTGCGCTTCCGTTGCTGCTTGCCAGCCAGAGCGGCTCGGCCGGAACGCTTTACGCCTTCATTCTCGTGCTCGCCCTGGTGGTCGGATTGCTCGTGCATGAAATGGCGCACGCCTTGGTCGCGCGTAAACTTGGCCTGACCGTGCTCGACGTGACGATCTGGCCGCTCGGCGGCATGGCGCGTCTCGCCGGCCTGCACGAGCGGCCCCAAGCCGAAGCTCCGGTCGCTGCGGCGGGTCCCCTCGCCAATTTGTTGCTCGCGCTTGCCGCTTGGCCGATTCCCGGCGAAGCCGCGAGCGGAGTCACCCTGGTCAATCTCCTGCTTGGCTTGGGCAATTTGGTGCCGCTCTTTCCGCTCGATGGCGGCCGCATCGTGCGCGCATTTCTCGCGCGCCGCAGCCCTTTCGTGGACGCCACGAGGGCAGCGATCCCGTCGTTCGGATTGATGATCGTCGCCACGGTCGTGCTGTGCTGGGTGAGCGGCATGATTCTCCTGCCCATCCTGCTCGCGATCTATCTGCTCGGGTCCGGGATGAATGAATTGATCAAATCCACGCTCACCTTCGGACCTCCGACCATGACCCGCGCTGAAGTCTGGCGCCGCGCCTTTCGCCGCCTTCCCACGACCGGCAGCGCTTCCGTGGTGGCCGAAGAAGTGCCGACGCATCCTCTGCAGAGAGACGCGACCGAACCCGTCGAGCTCGATGCCGAACCGGTCCACTCCGATCTCGAGCACTTCCGCGGCTCCTTGGATGAATTCTTCCGCGAACGCGACTAACCCATGCTGATCACCGCCACTTGTTTACTGTCTTTCACGCTCTGCGCCGCCCAGACTCCGGAGAAGAACTCGCGCCGACTGCAGCCCCTCGTGCCGCCCGCGGCCAACGCGGAACCGCAGACTGGAGTGATTGCCGGAGCAACGGCCACCCAGCCCGTGGATACGGGCACCGGCCCGCGCCTGCTGCCCACGCAGGAGCCTTTGCCTTTTGCCTACGATCGCCCGCTGCTCGAGGTGGACGGCGAGCGAATCATGGCCTCGGAGTTGAACGAACTCGTGCTCTACTATCGCTCCTTTCGGCCGGGATTGACGGACACGCTCTTGATTGATGCCGTGGCTGCCTTATTGCCGCGCACGGTGCTGCGCGCTCGCTACGGCCACGACTTGACCGCCATGCGCGCCCAGACCGAGGACATTCTTTCCCAATTGCGCGCCGGGCGCCCCTTTGCGGAAGTCGCCAAAGACTTCTCCGAGGACACTGAGGCTCCCAACCCCGAAGGCCGCTATACCTTCGGGCGCCAACGCGCCGTGCAACCCTTTGACCGGGTTTCATTCACTGCCGCACCGGGCTCGGGCCCGCAACCGCCCTGCCTCACCGTCTACGGCTTCCACATCATCGAGCCGCTGAGTTACGAACGTGGCCTCACTCCCGCCGAAGACCAAGCCACGATGCGGCACATCCTGGTGATGTACCCCGGACTGCACGCCATGGAATCCAGCGGCAAGGACGTCCGCGCCTGGATCAAGGAACAGGTGGCGGCGGCAAAGATCCGCGTGCTGTGGCCTGGGCTCGAAAACTTGGTGCCGCCGGAAAACCGCAGCCAGATCGTGCCCTGAAACTCAGGCGCGGGGCGGAGCGAGCCGTGCCAGCAACTGACCGGACTCGACCGCCTGCGCCGCAGGCACGCAGAGTTCCGCGCCCACGCCGCCGTGTTCGCTGCAGACCTCGTTCTGCATTTTCATGGCCTCCAGTACGGCGAGCGCGCCGCCAGGCGCCACCGTGTCTCCAGGCGCAACGCGCCAGGCAACCAGGATTCCGGGCATCGGCGCGCGCACTTCCTCCGCGCGTGCGGGACGGTCCTTCACCAACTCGCCGGCGGCGCGTTCGCGCTCGTCGAGCGCTTCCATGGTGAAGGAGGCTCCGGCGAGATTCACCCGTAGATGCTGCTCGTCCTGTTCCTCGATCGAGGCGGCGTAGGCGCGTCCGTCGAGGAGCACCGTGTATTGACCCAGGCGGTCCACGTCGCGGAAATCGGCGGTGAGCTCGCGATCCCCGCAGCGCACCTTCCAACCGCCACCTTCCAGTTCGCGCACCTCCACCTCGAAGGTGCCGCCCGCTCCGCTTTTGAGAAAATATTTCATCGCGGGGGTCTCCCGAGACGCGCCGCGCGTTGAGCCGCGACCCAAGGAGTCAGGCCCGCGCGGCCGCTCTCGGCGCGGCGCACCGACTTGCGCGCGGCCACGTGCTGCCGATGCAGCGCCGCGATGATTGCGGCCGTCATTTCCAGGTCTTCCGGCAGACC
>CAZCXL010000245.1:0-4397 GCA_964502625.1 uncultured Planctomycetales bacterium
ATGGATGATGGAATACGCGACCGAGTGGAATCTGATCTACCGCACGCGCCCGGAAATGCTGGATCTCGCCGCGGAATTGGATCCTGCGCCCCAACGCAAGCCGATCGTGCGCAGCGATGCGACGCGCCGCTGCCTCTTCTTGGACGCAACCCGCGACTAGTCGGCTTCGGTCGGTTTCGGACTTTCCGCGCCGTCCGCGAGAGCGCCCGCCACGCGGGGGAACCGGATCGTGAAGCACGCTCCGCCGTCCTCGCCTTGGGCTTGGACTTCGATGGAGCCGCCGTGGGCCTGAATCAGGTTCTTGACGATTGAGAGTCCGAAGCCGGTGCCATGCGACTTTCCGGCAGTCGCTCCCACTTGGAAGAGCCTGTCGAAAATCTGCGGGGGAATGCCCGGACCGTTGTCCGAGAAGAGCAGCCGCACCTCGCGCGCATTCGCTGAGCAGACCACGCGCACCGTCGGGTTCGGGTGATCCTTGCACTGCTGGAGCAGAGCGTCGCGCCCGTTGTTGATCAGGTTGTCGAACACGCGGTTCATGCGCTCGTGGTCCCAATCGAGCATGGCCTCGGCGTCGCCGTGGAATTCCGGCTTGAGCCGAATGTTCACTCCCTCGAGGTTGGCGCGCGCTTCGGAGACGATCTTCTCCATAAAGCTGAAGACGCGCGTGCTCTCCTTGGCGAGCGTCACGTCTTGGCCGCGCATGAATTCGAGCATCTCCTGAATCATCTTTTCGATGCGGAAGGATTGCTTCTCGATCGAGTCGATCTCTTCCTGCATCTGCGGGAGCGTGCCGAGCGTCTCCGAAACCATGCGTAGGATGGCGAGGTTGTTGACCAAGGCTTGGAGCGGGCTGCGCAAGTCGTGCGCGATCGTTCCTGCGACCTGTCCCATGGCTAGCAAGCGGCTGTCGCGCTCGGCCAAGGTTTTCTCTGCGGCGCGCAAGCGCAACTGCGCCTCGATGCGCGCTTCGAGTTCGGCCTGCTTGAACGGCTTGTTGACGTAGTCGACTGCCCCGAGCGTCAAGCCGCGGACCACGGCCTCGCTGCCGGTGCGCGCAGAAAGAAACAGGATGGGGGTGCTGGCGAATGCCTTGTCCTTGCGCAGCTCCTCGACCATTTGAAAGCCGTCCATCTCCGGCATCATCACGTCGGAGACGATCATGTCGGGCCGAATGCGCCGCGCGGCCTCCAAGCCTTCGCGTCCGTTACTGGCCGTGTGCACTCGCCAGCGCGCGCCAATGATGCCGCTCACGAAGGCGCGCAGGTCGGGGTTGTCTTCAACCACCAGCACGAGTGGCGCGTCCGCAGGCACGTTCGAGACGGATGCCTTGGTGCGCTGCTCGAGACTCGGCCGCTTGAGGTCTGCGAAGTCGGTCGCGGCAATGGCTTGCCGCGTGACTGATTTGTCCTTCGGCACGGCTTGCTCGATGGACGCGGAGTCCACGTTCGGCAACTCGACGCGGAAGGTCGTGCCTTCGCCGAGAGTGCTGCGCGCAAACACGCGACCGCCGTGTGCTTCGGCGAATTCTTTGGACAAGGAGAGCCCGAGGCCCGTGCCTTGGATCTTGCCGGCGCTGCCGCCTTTGACTTGGTGGAAGCGTTCAAAGACCTTCTCGACTTGGTCGGCTGGGATGCCGCAACCGGAGTCCTGCACCTCGAACCAGATCGTGTTGGCGTGCTCGCCAAGCGTGCCGCCGCGCACCGTGATCCGCCCGCCATCCGGCGTGAACTTCATGGCGTTCGAGATCAGGTTGTTCGCAATCGTCTCGATCTTCTCGACGTCGAAAGCGATCGGCGGCAGGTTGTCGAGACCTTCAGCAGTGAGCGCGATCTGGCGCCCTTCTGCGTAGGGCTTCGCGGCATTCACCGTCTTGGTCAGCATCGCGCCAAGGTCGGCGACCTCGCGCTGCAGGGTCATTTGGCCGGCCTCGATCTTGGAGAAGTTCAAGATCAAGTTCACCTGGCGCATCAAGCGATGCGCGTTGGTGTTCATCGCGTCGAGGAGCGCGTCTTCGTTTGTATTCGGATCGTGACGCAGGAGCGTCTCGATCGGACCAAGGATCAACATCAGCGGCGTGCGCAACTCGTGGCTGACGTTCGCGAAGAATCCCGTCTTCGCTTCATCCAAGGATTTGAGCTCGGTGTTCGCTACCTCGAGCTGCATCCGCATGCGCAGGCTGTCGCGGCGGTTGCGCTGCTGCGCGGCGGCGGCCCACACCGTGAGAATCGCGGTGCCGCCCAGGAAGAAGAACGGCGCCGCGGCGCCGATCGGATCGAAGCCGTGCACGACCGTATTCAGGCCGAGGTACGTCGCGATCGTGAGTCCACCGTAGATCGCGGTGGTGGCCGCTCCCCAAGGGAAGTACAAGCCCACCAAGAAAATGGCGAGCATGTTGCCGACGTAGTACTGGTTGGCAAAGCCGCTCCAGAGCGCCGTCATCACGCTCATGCCGAGCGTGCCGATGAACATGATGCCCACCGAGATCGGCAGCACTTTGCGCACGCCCCAGGCGGAGTGACTCACCCACAGCGCGAGGGCGGTGCAAGTGGCCACCGCGGCGCGCACGACCAGGAAGGACAGCCAGTGGTCCCGGGCGACGAGTACGTCGAGGCCCCAGAACATCAGGTAGAGCACCACGCCGACTTTCAGGCCCAACCGCAGGCGCCGAAGCAGCAACTCGCGCGTTTCTGCGCGGAAGTTCTCTTCGAAGCCGGCCGGCAACGCGCTCATGGGGCTCAGTATGGGCTACGGACGGAATCCGGGCCTACAGTCCAAGGATCCCATCGGCCTCCTGCGGGTGAAACTTGAGCAAGAAAGGCCTCAAGCCGGGAGGGGTTCAGGGACGATGGAAGGGAGCACCCCCATCCCCTGGATGGCATGAACATGGCACGGATCCTCGTTACCGACGACGACGCAGAGCTTCGCAACACGCTGGAGAAGCTCCTCAAACTGCGCGGATACACCGTAGAGGTGGGATGCGATGGTCTGGAAGGGGCCAAAAAACTCGCAGCCAGCACTTATGACATGCTGATCACGGACATCGTGATGCCGAACCAAGAGGGTTTGGAGAGCATCATCCAAGCGCACAAGAAGTACCCGCAGATGAAAATCATCGCGATGAGCGGCGCGGGCAAAACCAGCACCGAGGTCTACCTGCGCGTGGCGAAATCGGTCGGCGCCAACTTCACCTTTCAGAAGCCTTGGAACCCCAAGGACATGCTGGCGAAGGTGGACGAGTTGCTGAGCGGCGTTCCGGCGGCCTAACCCAGCGCGAGCGTCTGGAGGATTTTCGCCTCCGCGACTTCGGCCTGCTGTTCGAGTTCACGCGCGCGCGCAAGATAGTTGCTTCGCGCGGCTTCGTCGGCGAGATCCTTCAAGTTGATGCGCACGTTGAGGCCGGCGCCGCGCACCGCGAGCCGCGCGCACATGGCGCCGACACCCGCGTCGCTCGCGCTTGCCTTCAGGCCATGCTCGGCCATTGCGGCGCAGACTTCCATGGCTTCGAGCGAAGTCGCCATCACGGCGAGCGGCGTTTCGATCGCGCCACGCACAGCGGTTTGCATCGCTTCGACGTCCTTGGGATTGCGCCAGGCGTTCATCACTGCGTGAAAGGCGTCGGTATCGGCGTCCACCAGGGCGAGCAGACGGTCCGCCACGGCCTGACCTCGCTCGGCGTGGCGCGAGAACTCTTCCCAACGCGCGTCCCATCCTTGTTTGTGGCTGGAGAGGTTCGCGACCATGGTGCCGAGCGCCGCGCCGAGCGCGCCGACCGCCGCCGCGACTGAGCCGCCGCCCGGAGCAGGGGATTCACTTGCCGTTTCTTCAGTGAAGCCGCGCAGCGTGAGATCGACCAAGCGCTTCTTGGCCGCGCGCGCCGCGAGCACGTACTCGATGACCTTCTTCTGCGGATCAAATGGAGAGAGCTCGTCGAGCCCGAGCGAGCGCACCGCGATCTTGATCAGTTCGCGATCCGGCACGCCGAGCGAGCGATTCTGCTTGCGTAGGAAGTGACGTCCGGCGTCGAGCAGCGCGCGCAGCGGGATCAGGCCGACCAGTTCCGAGCCGGTCACGCGCACGCCGCGCGCGGCCGCGCAGCGCTCGACTTCGTCGAAGGCCGCGTGCATCGAAGTCACCGACACGTCGGTGAGGTTCAGGGAGACCTGGCAGACTCCGTACTCCTCGATGAACCAGCCGATTCCCTTCGCCGCCTTCAGCGTACCCGGGATCCATTTCGTGGCGTCCTTCGGATCCTTGCGGCCCTTCTCGCGCACGTCGAAGGCGATCGCGTTCGCGCGCCGCGTGCTGGTGGTGTTGAGATTGACGTTGAAGGCGACCAAGAAGTCGCGCGCGCCGACCGCAGTCGCGCCTGAGCGCGGCTGGAACTCCGTCGGGCCGAA
>CAZCXL010000246.1:0-4382 GCA_964502625.1 uncultured Planctomycetales bacterium
GGGTCGGCCTAAAAAAGCGACCGGGGGGCCTTTGGTGTGTGGCGGCCCGTTTGCATTTCCTTCGCGGAGCGTCGTGCCTAAGGCTTTGCGCCAGCTTTGGCTTTCAGTTCCGCCACGCGTGCGCGGAGGCGCTCGAGTTCCGGAGCCATGCGCTCTTGATCGGCGTAGTACTTGCTCATCCACTCCAGAGCCATCTCCAGAGAAGTGACCTTCTCGTTTTCGTCGGCCCAGCGAGCGAGCAGACCCCAGAAGGAACGCTCGGCCTTAGGACCGGGGCGATACCCTGCTTCCAGCATTCCGTGGAACCGTTTGCCGGCTTCGTTGGCCGAAGGCTCGTCACGCACGGTGCCGGCGGTGGCCAGTACGTCGGCGTCCTTCACGATCTGCTCGACCGTGGCGCGTTGCTCCTTGCTGAGTTTGCCCATGCCTTCGGCGCGGGTCTTGGCATTCTCGAAGTCCAGCGAGCCCAATTCCCACTCGGCCACGAACAGCGCGTACTCCAAGCCCTTCTCGCCCTTGTCCGAGCGCGACTTCAAGTCTTGGTACTTGCTGAGGCTGGTGAGCGTCTCGCGGAAGCTCTTCACGCTGCGATCAGCGGGCTTGGCCATCACCTTGCCTTCCGCGTCCATGAACGCGAGGCTCGGGAATCCACCGAAGCCTTTTTCCTTCAACAGACCGTCGAAGGGATGGCCTTCAATTTTGGTCGTGACGTGAAGGAAGGGAACGACCATCTTCGCGAACTCGGGGAAATCTTTGTCGGAGAGTGCACCACCCTCCAGCGCTTCACAGGGGCCTCATTTTGCGTAGGAACGCGTGAAGTAGGTGAAGAGGAATTTCTTCTCCTTGGCGGCGCGGGCGCGCGCCTCGTCGTAGTCGGTGACCCAGCCGCCGAATGCGACAAAGTCTTTGTGAAGTTTGGCCTCGTAATTGGCCTTCAATTGATCTTGGTCGGGCGGCTGTTGCGCGGCGATTTGGCCGACGAACAGCGCTCCCGCCAGGGGGGCAAGAAGTGCGAGTTTGCGCATACGTGGAGTTTAGCGGTTGGAATCGAGGGCGGGGGCCGCGATCCGGAGCGACCTCGTGGCCGTCCACAGGCGACCTTCGCGATCGCGGGCCCGGGCTTCGATCGTCACGAGCTCCCCGGGAAAGGCCGGCGCGAGCAGCGTGCCCTTCCAGAGATGCTTCACATCGCCGGGCTCAGGCATCTTGCGCCAACGATCGCCGCGGACAAGCTCCTCGGCAGCGCGCCGAGCAGCGAACCAGGGATCCGGCGCAAGCACACGCTCCATGGCTTCCCAAGGAACGCGCTTTTCGGCGGTGGGCAGCGGGGGAATAACGCGCATATCCACCACGGTTTCAGGACTGCCCGCGAAGACGTTCACGTGCAGAGTGAACTCCTCTCCAGGCAGCGCGGACTCCGGCGCGCGAATCGCGAGTTGCGCGGTCGCGGGCATGCCGGCGGCGCGGAAATCGTAAACGTAGCTGCCGTCGGCGCGGAGCGTGAGCAACGCCCAGCCGAGCGGCGCGCCGTCAGTCATCGTGGCGTGCGGAATGCCGCGCTCGTCCGGCTGCCCGGTCCACCATCCTCCACAGGCCGTCACGTTCACGATGTGACGATGCGGCTCAGCGCGCGTCCAGCCGTCCTTGGCGCCGAGGTCCTCCTGCCAAGTGGCGTGCGCATGCGCGGCGATCGAGAGCGTGTGCGAAAAGCGCGAGAGCAGGCCGAGCAACTCCGCGCGGTTAGTAGTGGAGCCCAGCGAGATGTGCATGAGCGCCACCACGGTGGAACCCTCGGGCACGAGCGCGAGATCGGCGCGCGCGAAGGCGAGCGCTTGCTCGTCGAATCGCGCGCGATAGTCAGCATTCCGCTTGCCGTTCTCGTTCTTCCAATACACTTCGACGTTGTCCAACACCAAGAAGTGCGCCGGACCCCAGTCGAAAGAGTAGTTGACGGGTCCGAAGTTGCGGACGTAGCTCTCGTTCGCGCCGTCGTCGTCCGCGGCGTCGTAATTCACGTCGTGGTTGCCGAGCACCATCCACCAGGGCAGACCGATGCGGGACAGGCTCGCGGCCAGTGGTTCAAACATGTCCAGATGGTCAAACACGACGTCGCCGAGGGTGACGCCGAAGGCCGCGGGGGTTCCCTTCGGGTTTTCGTTCTCGCGCTTCGCTTCCTCGACCACCGTGCGGTCCATCCAGTCAATCTCTTTGAGGTCGCGCGGTTGAGTGTCTCCGAACAGCATCAGGCGCAAGTCATCGGGCTCTGCTTGACGCGTCAAACCGAAATCGATGGATTCCGGTAGCGGACCCGTGGGCGAGACGCCGGGGTATCGGAGGGGGGGGGATCCATCCGGACGGTGCGTGTAATAGAAGAATGGAGTGCCGTTCGCGGACCGCAGCGTGCGAAACCCCCGCGGCTGGATCACGAAATAGATCGCGGTGTCAGCGCGCGGGAGTTGCCAGCTGCCCTCAGCATCCGTGACCGTGATGCTCAATCCATCACTCACCCGCATGCCGGGGAGTCCGGGCTCTGCGGGGTCGCGCGTGCCGTCCGCGTCTTGATCCTCGAAGACGACGCCCTGAGCGAATTCTGCGGAGGGGTCTTGCGCGGCGAGCACGACCCCGAGCCAGGCAGCAGCAGCAGCCAGAGGCAGGATGATGCGCATGAGACCAGTATGGGAGGTCCAGGCGGACTGTCCTATAGAATGGAGCGATGCGCGTGCTCCAGGGATGCTGTCTGCTCGCCGCGCTGGCGCTGGTCGGATGCGGTCGCGCCGCTCGATCGGAGTCGGCCTCTGGACCGTTCCCGGCCCAATCGCTCCGCGTGGATCAGGCAGCGCCGGACCTAAATGGGCTCTCGGACCATCATGGAGCGCCGGTGATCGGGGCAGATCTGAGCGGCAAGGTCGTGCTGCTGACCTCGATCTACGCCTGCTGCCCGCTCGCCTGCCCGGTGCTGCTCGCCGAGACGCGGCTGGCGGTGGATGCACTTCCACCCGAGCTGCGCAAGGATCTGGTGGTGCTCGCAGTCACGATGGATCCGGAGCGGGACACGCCGGAGAAGCTCGCCGATTTGGCTGAAACCTTTGCGGCAGGCCCGGAGTGGCGCTTTCTCACCGGCTCATCTGCGCGCGTGAACGCCGTACTCGACGACATGGGCGTGGAGCGTCAGCGCAACGCGGAGACGGGAGAAATCGATCACAACTCCGTAGTCCTGCTGCTTGATCGCCGCGGCAAGCTGGCCTACCGGCTCGGCAAACCCGACGACGCCCACCGGCAGTGGCACGTGGACGCGATGAGCACCCTGCTGCGCGAGCCGCGCTAGGCGGCGCGCAGCCGTTCCTCGGCTTCCTCGTCGCTGATCTTCGTGATCGTCCATCCGGTCATGCCGTAGACGATCGAAACCAGCGGCACCAGCAGGTTCAGAAAGGCGAACTTCCAGTAGAGCGTGGCGCTGATCCCGAGCACGCCCATCATTTGCGCGCCGCAGGTATTCCACGGAATCAACGGTGAGGTCACGGTGCCGGAGTCTTCCAGGGCGCGCGAGAGGTTTTTCGGGTGCAGCCGCATGCGCAGGAAGGAAGTCTTGAACATCCGTCCCGGCAGCACGATCGCCATGTACTGGTCTGCAGTCACCACGTTCACGCCGAAACAGGTGATGATCGTGGTGGCGATGAGCGAGCCGGTGCCGCGCACCAGCTTCAGCAGGCCCGAAGTGATGGATTCGAGCATACCCGAGGCGGTCATCACGCCTCCGAAGGACATGGCGCACATGACGAGCGCCACGGTGCCCATCATGCCCTGGATGCCGCCACGGGAGAGCAGAGCGTCTACCTTTGCGTCGCCGGTGGTGGACACGTATCCGCTGAACATGCCATTGAAATACTTCCCAACTTCGACGACGAACCCCTCGGGCCGGTGGACCAGCAATCCGACGATCACGGCGGAGAGCGCGCCGAACAGCAGCGCCGGCACCGGCGGGAAGCGCCGCATGACCAGAAGCAGAGTCAAGGCGGGCGGAATCAACAGCCAAGGCGTCAGGTTGAACGATCCAGCCAAGACGTTGGTGACGGTTTCGACGTCGGTCATGGACGCGTCACCATGGCCGGAGATGACGCCGAGAATCGCGTAACCGATCAGCGCGAGGATCAGCGCCGGCGAGACCGTCCACACCATGTGGCGAATGTGCTCGACCAGGGTCGAGCCCGCCATGGCGGGCGCGAGATTGGTGGTGTCAGAGAGCGGCGACATCTTGTCGCCGAAGTAAGAACCGGACACCACCGCGCCCGCGACCATCGCGGGGTTGATGCCGAGGGCTTGACCGGCTCCGATCAGCGCGACGCCCACCGAGCCGGCGGTCACCCAGGAAGAGCCCGTCGCGA
>CAZCXL010000247.1:0-4348 GCA_964502625.1 uncultured Planctomycetales bacterium
CCGCCCGCGCCCGTCGAACAGCCGAGGAAACACTTCACAGCAGGCACCAGCTCCCGCATGGCGGCGAGATGCGGCAAAGATTCCTCCACCAAGGAACCATAGGGAGCGAAATCCACGCGAGAGACTCCGGTGAGCGTTGCGCACTTCTCGCGCAGGAGCTCCGCCGTGCTCATGAGCGGAGGATTGTTCTGGATCTCGCAGACCGTGGTGACTCCCCCATGAAGGGCCCCGAGCGAACCTGTTGCGTATCCCTCCTTGCGCACGAGGCCGGGTTCCCGGAAGTGCACGTGACAATCCACGAGTCCCGGAAGCAGCCAGAGACCGTCCAAATCGACCCGTTGCACCCCAAGCGGCGCCGTGAGACTCGGTCCGGCGGCTGCGATGCGACCATCCGCGCCAGTCAGGACCTCCCAGTCATCGCGCCACGCGAGTCCGTCGAACACGCGTGCTCCGCGGAAAAAGCGCGGCGGGGTGGAAGCTGAGGACGGAATCCGGCTCATCAGTGGCGCGCGGGTCGCACGGCTAGAATTCCCATGCAGCGTAGCCGAGTCTGCGCCGTAATGTCCTCACCATGCGTTGTGTTCCCGCGTTGATTTTCGCCTGGGCGGCGTTGCTCGCCCCGGCTTTTGCTCAAACCCCTTTCGACCTCACCGAGGTCGCTTGGACCATGCGCGCGGAGCCGGACGCTTCGGCCTTGCGTATGGAGATGCGCTTGGCGCCCCTGCATCAGCGAGACCACATGCTGCTGCGCATTCCGCTGTGGATGCCGGGCTCGTACAACTACGCCAACTTTCAGCGCAAAATCAGTGAGTTGGAGGCCATCGACCAAGACGGGCGCGCGCGTGAATGGAGCGTGTGCGATGACCGCACCTGGCAGGTCGATGCCGTTGGCGCCACCGAACTGACGATCCGTTACCGGTTGGGCGTCGACAATGTCGCCGACGCAGACGCAGCGCCCGCGATCATGCGCAACGGCCCGGCCACCTTCATGTTCGTGGAGGGTGCGCAAAATCTGCCCCACACGCTGAGCTTCGAACTGCCTGAAGGGTGGGACCACGCCAGCGGACACCGCGTCCATCCCACGCGCGCCAACACCGTGTATTCCCCGAACTATGATGTTTTTGTGGATTGTCCGATTGTGGTAGGTGCCATGGAGCGCTTCAGTTTCGAATCCCACGAGCACCCCTTTGAAGTGGTGCTCTACGGCAAACGCCCCACCCCCGCGCAATTGCCGCGCGCGGAATGGGTGGAGAAGGTTCACCGCATCGTGGATGCCGCTTGGGACGTGGTCGGAGATTACCCCTTCGAGCGCTACGAGTTCCTGTTCGGCTTCACGGACATCGGCGGCGGCTACGGATTGGAGCATCTGAACTCGACGACCATCGAATTCAACCATGGCATGATCAAAAGCGGCTCGGTGGGCGGACTCGAAAGCGTGACCGCGCACGAATTCTTTCACCATTGGAACGTGAAGCGCATCCGCCCCGAGATTCTCGGACCTTTCGACTACACCACGGACTCGCGGACCAAAGATTTGTGGTGGATGGAGGGAGTGACCTCTTACTACAACGACGTGATCCTGCAGCGCTCCGGATTGCGGGATGGAGAGCCGGAATGGTTCTTGGAGGAGCAAGCGCGAATCGGACGCACTCTGCAAGCCTCTTCCGGCTACGGAAAGCTCTCTCCGGAACGCTCTTCGTGGACCGTGTGGGACGGTTCCGGCACCCAGATCTCCTACTACGATCAAGGCCAAGCGCTCGGCTTCCTGCTCGACGTACAGATTCGACACCACACGGCAAACCGTCGCACTCTGGACGATGTGGTGCGCTTCCTCTATCGATGGGTGGACTATCCGGACTCCGGCCTGCAGCCTGGCGACCTTGAGCGCTCGATTCGCGCGGTCACAGGATGGGACTGCTCCAGCTTTTTCGAGCGCTACGTCGCAGGAAACCGACGCTTTCCCTACGCAGAGGTGCTGGCGTTGGCCGGTTTGCAGGTTCTGGATCAGCGGGTGGGAGACGCATTCCTGGGCTTGGCCTTGGATGAGAGCCTCCACCTCACACGTGCCGAAGATTCTGCAAATCTGCGCGAAGGCGACCGTCTGACCCGCATCGCGGGTGCAAGCGTGACACGCGCCGAGGAACTGCTGGCGGTCACCGCGACCTTGAAGCCTGGTGAGCACGTGGATTTGGTGGTTGAGCGCCCGGGCGCGGGCAATGTCACGGCCTCGTGGACAGTGCGCGAACGAGACCGCAGCAGCTTGCGCATCTGGCGCAACCCCGCGGCGACTCCGGAGCAGAACGCGATTCTTGAAGGAATTTTGACGGGCACTCCGTCAGGAATCTGAGCCATGCGCAAGGTGCTCGTTCTCGGCTTACTCCTCCTCGTAGCAGCAGCGGCGTATTGGGTGCTGAACAGCAATGTGCGGGAGATTCCCTCCGTGCCCAGCACGCAAGATCCGTCGATCTCCGGCGTCCCTGTCCAACCGGGTGCGGGAGACACTTCAGGGAGTGGAAGCGTGAACGATTCCGGGGTAGGCAGAACCACGGTCACCAACGCGGGAAGTGACGCCGCTGAGTTAGCCGCCGCACGCGCGGGAGAGATTCGCGGCCAAGTGCTCAACCAAGAGGGAGCTCCCCTCGCGGAAGCCACCGTGTTGTTCATGCGACGCACGGCAGCGACTCCCTTCATGCTTGGTTTCGATCTTTCGGCCCCAGTGGATGCCGTGCTGACGACTGATCGGGAAGGCTGGTATCGCGTGCGGGGACTGGCCTCGGGCGAATCTTGGGATTTGTGGGCGTGGCACCCTAAGTTCTCCTTCGGTGAAGGAGGCGCTGTGCAAGGCTTCTCCGGCGCGGACCAGGTGTTGCCCCCGATCACCTTGGGACTTGGATTCGTCCTCGAGGTCACGGTGCTCGATGTGGGCGGCGATCCGGTCGCTGACGCGCACGTGGAGCTCACGCTCGACGGGCTGCCGGAAGCGCTCGATCGCGCGCAGCCGGACCCGTTGGGGCGGCGCTTCGACGCAAACTCGGATGAGGATGGGTTCGCTGGCTTCGAAGGACTGGGCGCTGGCGCGTGGGTATTGCGCGTGCGCAAGTCCGGTTACGGAGACGGATGGCTGCGGCCACTGGTCGTGATGACCGGCAAGGATCCCGCGCCCGTGACCGTGCGACTGAGTCCGGAGTTTCCGTTGCGCGGAATCGTGGTCTCCACGCAAGGGCCGCCGGTTGCCGGAGCGCGGGTACGGGTGGCGACGGAGCCCGAAGGAGTGGGGCCTTCCTTCTCGGTCCTCACTACCAGCACTGGCGAGTTCTCCGTGGCTGGCCTGCCCGAGGGCAGATTCCAGGTGAACGTGGAGTGCGCGGGGTACTTCGCTTCCCGGCCCGAAATGATTGAAGGTACGGAGGCTCGGGAACTGCGTGTGGAATTACTTCCCATTGGAGCCGTGCATGGCCGATTGATCCTGGCGAGTGGCGAGCCGGTGCGGGAAGGCCGCATTGAGATTTGGCAGACCTCACGCGGCCAGCCGCCCTTCCATCCGATGGACCTCGTGCATGAAGTGCGCACTCCGGACGGCAGTTTTCAATTGGATCTTCCGGGTGGTGGCTCCTACGTTCTGTTGGCACGGGCTCAGGGCTGTGCGTCTACGTGGTCGGCGGTGATTCAGGCGCGCACGGACGCCGTGGAGCTCGGCGAGTGGCGGCTCGGTGCCGGTGGAACACTACGCGGGCGATTGCTTTGCGGCGCGGATGCCAAACCCCTCGATCAGGCGTTGATTCGCTTGCGCATGCGGGGCTGGGAGCCGCAAACCGACATGTTGCCGTTCGCAGTGCTCGGCATCGGGACGAGTGAGGTGCCCCCCACGCGCACCCGGAGTGCAGCCGACGGCAGTTTCCGCATCGACCACTTGCCCGTGGGGCCGTACTCCATTTCGATCGAGCATCCGGATGCCGTAACGACGGTCGTCCCCATCGAAATTCTCGAAGGCGGAGATCAAAATCAAGGAATCATTTCACTAGAAGCGACCAGCGGCTTGATCGTGCACGCGCTCACGGCCAACGGATCCCCTCTCGCCGGAGGCACCTTGAGCATTGGCAGAAACGAAAACGGTTTCGCCCAAGAGAGTCGACTGCTGGATGCGAACGGAAGAGTGACCGTGACGGGAATGCCGTCGGGAGATTATTGGCTGAGTGTGATGGAAGGTGGTGGGTTGTTTGGGCGCGCGAGTGAGCCGAAGAAGGTTTGGTTGGGGCCGGGGAAGATCGAGGAGGTGGAGATCCGCCTCCACTGACGGAATCTGGCCCCGTTAAATGGTGTTGAGGGGCATGAGTAGGGGCCATCTCCA
>CAZCXL010000248.1:0-4331 GCA_964502625.1 uncultured Planctomycetales bacterium
CCAGCGTGTAGCGCATGCCCACGATCACGCTCCCCGAGGGATAGGTGATTTCCTTCACCGCTCCGCCTGCATCGTGCACGTAGGCCAGCGGGAAGGACCCGTCCTGGGTCTCGCCGTCCATGCGGCCGAAGCCGTCGTAGGTGCGCGTCACACTCGTCAGATCCGAGTAGCCGCCGGAGTTCACCTGCGTCTTGCCGGTGAGCACACGATCCAAGTCGTCGAAAGTGAAGAGCAGGCGATCTGGTCCTCCGAGTCCCGACGACGCCTTGTTGATGTCCACCTGCGTGCGAACGACATTATTGAGAGGGTCAACAATCCGCGGGACAAAACCAAGTCACAACTACTCCACCCACAGCATGCTGCGGTATCGAACCACCCATCCACCATCACTGGATCGCCTCTCAAGATAATAGAGCCAGAGCTCGCTCCGCTCGTCGGGCTTCGGCAGAAGCGACGTTGATCTTCAGATGCCGCAAGGTCGTGCGGAAAACCGCCGGTAAATCACGGTAGCGCTCGTCTCGGTGCTCGAGGATTCGGAGGGCAGCCTCCTGGATCAGATCCTCGGCTTCCCAGACAGGGCTCAGACTCCGGGCATAACTACCCTTGACGATGGCTACAAGATCTCCGGGCTCCGGGCTCCGGGCTCCGAAAAAGGGATATTCGAGGACCTCACGAGTTCCGAATATACCTCCAGATGCAGAAGCCCTAAAGCGGCTCTTCGCCGATCAACTCGCCGACCTCGACCTCGCCGAGCAACTCGGGGCGGTCGAACTCGTGGTCGAGGGCGTCGAGTGCCAGGGCGCCGGCGCCGTCCACGCGCCGCACTTCGACGTCGGAGAAAGGCACGTCCTGGCGCAAATCCACCTGCTGCTGCTTCGCCAGTTCCAAGAGCGCCACCAGGGTGTAGGCCGCGTCGCCGCGATGCGCCTGCAGATCTCTCATCAGATGGTTCCAGGAAGTGGCGGAGACTTCTTGCAAGCGCAACCACAATTCTTCCACATAAGCGCGCAGCGGTCGCCCCATCGGCCGCACGTGGTGCGGGCGCAGAAAACCGGTTTCCTGCTCGAGCCGCGCGATCACGCGGAACAAATCCCATACCGAGACGTCGCCGAGGTCGAAGTCTTCGGTTGGCGGCGCGTCCTCGGTCGGCTCGAGCTCCACGGCGCGGCCCATCCACCGCCCCCCCGCCGGCAACAGGCGCGCGCGCATCTCGCGGCGGGCAGCCAATTCCTCGGCGGCGCGGCGCAACTCCTTGTACGCAAGCAATTGGTGGACGAGTTCTTCGCCCGGATCGAACAACTCTTCCTCTTGCGCGAGCTCCTCTTGCGGCAGTAAGGAGCGGCTCTTGATCGCGAGCAGCGTGGCCGCGATCACCAAATAATCCGCCGCTTCGTCCACGTCCACGTGCTCCATGGCGCGCACGTGCCGGCAGAAGGCGTCGCACACCTGGGTGAGGCTGACGATGTGAATCTCGAGTTCCTTGTCGCGCACCAGTTGCAGCAACAAGTCGAGCGGGCCGTGGAACACCCGGTCCAGATGCACGGTGAACGACGGAGTCGGCGGACCTTCGTCCTCGTCGCTCTGCGCCACGGCCGGCAGATGCAGGCGTGCGGGCGGCAGGCTGTCGGGATCCGAGGGTTCGATCATGGCCGGCATGAAAGGATGCAGCGCAATCGCTCCTACTTCAACAAGGTCGCCGGGATCCAGTACACCGGCAGATGGGTAATGCTAGAGATGGTTTCTCCAACGGTGAAGTAGGTCCAAGTCAACAGGACCCGCGCCGGTTCCACGAACCAGATCAGCATCAGCACGATCAGGATCCCAAACGGCTCCAGGGACAGGTAGCGATGCCGCGCCTGCGGCGAGAGCAGCGAAGCCACGATCCGCGAGCCGTCGAGCGGCGGGATCGGCATCAGGTTGAAGATGAAGAGGATGACGTTGGCTAGAATGCCCGCCTGCAGCACGGGGATGCCGTTCGACTCCACGTTCCAGATGCCGGTGTGCAGCAACACGGACAGCAGCCCGGACCAGAAGAAGGCTTGGAGCAGATTGCTCGCGGGACCGGCGAAGGCCACCACCGCGTTGTCTCGCCAGGGCCTGCGGAAGTTCGCCAGATTCACCGGCACCGGTTTCGCGCCGCCGAGCAGCACGGGCGAGCCCATGATCCAGAGCATGGCAGGCAGAATGATCGTGCCGAAGGGGTCAATGTGCGGGAGCGGGTTGAGGGTGACCCGGCCGAGCATCCGCGCGGTGGGATCACCGAACCAATCCGCCACCATGGCATGCGCGGACTCGTGCACGGTGAGCGCGAGCACCACCACGAAAACGACTCCCACGAGAACGAAGGTGTCCATGAAAGGGCTAATTTTGGCCGTGTGCGGCCGTCTCTACAATAGGACACCGGCGGTTGCCGTTCCCGCATGGACAAGATCCTGGATCCCGAGCGCGCGTTGGCGCGAGGCCTTGAGGTCCTGCGGCTGGAAGCAGAGGCGCTCCAGGCGCTGGCCGGCGGCCTGGGTGATCCCTTCCTGCGCGCGTGCCGGCTGATTTTGGGATGCCGCGGACATTTGGTGGTGAGCGGCATGGGCAAGGCCGGGCTGATCGGCCAGAAAATCTCGGCCACTTTCGCGAGCACCGGCACGCCCAGCCACTTTCTGCACCCGGCCGAAGCGCTGCACGGAGATCTCGGGCGGCTGCGGCCGGAAGACGTGGTGCTCGCGCTCTCGAAGAGCGGCGCCACCCGCGAGGTCGTGCAGCTCGTGCCCGCGGTGCGCGCGATCGGCGCGCATCTGATCGCCATCTGCGGCAGCGCAGACACGCCGCTCGGGCATCACGCCGACGTGGCGCTGGAGTTGGGCGAGGCGCCAGAGGCCTGTCCGCTCGGGCTTGCGCCCACAGTGAGCACCACCAAGATGCTCGCGCTCGGCGACGCACTGGCCATGGCCGTGCTTGAGGGCCGTGAGTTGACGCGCGAAGAGTTCGCGCGCTTCCATCCGGCAGGTTCGCTCGGACGGCAGTTGATGCGTGTCGGCGACATCATGCGCACCGGAGATCAGGTGCCCCTGCTGCGCGCGGGCGCCACGCTGCGCGAAGCGCTCACCGTCATGACCCGCACGCCCGGGCGCCCGGGCGCCGCCGTGGTCGTGGACGCCGCTGGAGACTTGCAAGGCATCTTCACCGACGGCGACCTGCGCCGCCTGGCGGGCTCCGGCACACTGCCGCTGGCAGAAGCCGTGGATCTGCACATGGTGCGCGCCCCGCGCCACGCCTCCACCGAACAACTGGTGGGGGATTTGCTGCGCCTCGTGCGTGACACCCGCGTGGATCAACTGCCGGTGGTGGCGGAAGGCACGCGGCGCGTGATCGGCCTGGTGGACGTGCAGGATCTGCTGGAGGTGCGGCTGTGAGCCTCGGCCGAAAGGATGAAACATTCCCGGCTGAACTCCTTGCCCGCGCCGCCCAGGTGAAACTCTTCCTTACGGACGTGGACGGCTGCTGGACCGACGGCAGCGTGCGCGTACACGAAGACGGTGGCGAAAGCGTGCAGTTCCACATCCACGATGGCTACGGCGTGGTGCAAGCCCTGCGCGCGGGATTGGAGATCGCGATCGTCAGTGGGCGCGCCTCGGAGGCCGTGCGCTTTCGCGTGAGCCGTCTGGGCATCAAGGAAATTCATCTCGGCGTGGAAGACAAAGCCGTGGTCGCGCGGCGGCTGGTGGCCGCGCGCGGACTCGCGCGCGAGCAAGTCGCCGCCATCGGCGACGATCTGCCGGATCTTCCGCTCTTTGAGCACGCCGGTTTGCGTCTCGCGCCCCCGGGAGCGATCGCGGAAATTCGTGAACGTGCAGATTGGGTCACGCGCGCGCCGGGCGGCGCGGGTGCGCTGCGCGAAGCCTGCGCGCTGCTGCTCGCGGCGCGGGCGTCGTGAGCCGCGGCGCATTTTGGACGGGTATCGCCATTGCGGCAGTGGTGGCCACGGCCATGGCTTTGGATCTGGTGGATCACGCGAGCGCTCCGCGCGGGCCGGTGCTGCCCAGACCGGAAGGCTTTCACATGAATCTGCGCGGTCTCGGTCCGCTGGAACTTGCCTTCGCGGGACGCGTGCAACTCGTCACGGATCGCCGCGAAGAAGAGGAATCCGGCGGAGGCGCAACGCGCGTGCCACGCTGGCAAGTGCTCGGCAACGACCCCACTCCGGAGGGAGCAGGCATGTCCATTCGCGACACGCACATCGAAGCCATGCCGCACGAAGGAGAGTCGGCCGCGCCGATCGCCGCCGACACGCCGCGTGCTTGGATTGCGCTCGCGCGCGATCGCGGATTGCTCACTCT
>CAZCXL010000249.1:0-4325 GCA_964502625.1 uncultured Planctomycetales bacterium
GCCGAAGGGGCAGACCTCCAGACAGACGTCGCAACCGAAAACCCAGTCGCCCATCGGCACCCGCAGCGGGGGGGGGATGGGAACGGTTGACTCGATCGTGAGGTAGGAAAGGCAGCGGCGCGGATCGAGCAGATAGGGGCCGTCGAAGGCTTGCGTGGGGCAGGCGTCCAGGCACCGCGTGCAAGAACCGCACTGGCCGGCGCGCTCCGCGGGGGGGGCCCAGGCGGGCAGTTCCACATTGATGAGTAATTCACCGAGCAGAATCCATGGACCATGCCGAGAATGGAGCAAAAGGGTGTTTTTGCCGCGGAATCCCACCGCTCCACGAATCGCCCACTCGCGCTCGAGCACCGGGGCCGCGTCCACCACGGCGCGAAATTGGGAAATGAATCCGCCCGCACGCAAAGCACGGCCGAGTTTTTCGAGCCGTCGTCCCAGCACGTGGTGGTAGTCCTTGCCGAGCGCGTAGCGGGCGACCCTCCCCCCCCCGCGAAAGCCGCCCGTTGGCCGCGCGTAAGGCATCGCGAAGAGCAAGGCACCGCGCGCCCAGGGCTTCCACACCCGCAGGTCGGGAAAATTCGGGCGGCCGCGTTCGAGATACTCCATCTCGCCGGAGCGGGAATCGGCGAACCAGGCGTCCACCCGCTCGTTGACCTCAGCGTCCAGAGGAAGGGCGGGGAGGCTCGCACGCAAGGACAGCCCCAGCTCCGCCGCCAGTGCGGCGAACCGCGCGACCGTCTCAGGCGGCGGGGGAATGAGGGGTCTGTTGCTCAAGTCGTGACAAGTTTGGTACTGGCGAGCGGGTTCGGATCCACCCATGATGCGGATTCCGGGCCAAGCTTCCCGGTCCCGCGTCGTCCTCCTTCGGACTTCTCGCCATGATGCTCCTTCGCCGCCCGTTTCGCCTCTTTCTGCTCCTGACCGCCTTATCCGCGGCATCTCTCACCCCGCTGATGGCAGCGGAGCCCGGCGTAGGCGGGGCGTCGGAGGCAGCGACTGAGTATCTCCTGCGTGATCTGCCGGGAGTTCCGGATGCCCTCCGCCAGGCCGTGCTTGCGGGCCGGCACCAGGAAGCGCTGCGCATGACCCGCGAGTTGGCGGATCATGACGTGACGCGCCGGCCTTTCTGGTTGCTGATCGAGGGCTTGGTGCTGCAGCAGTCCGGCGATCACCCGGCGGCACTCACCTTGTTGGCGCGCGCGGAAGAGATCGCAGCGGAGACGGACAACACTTGGCTGCACAAGTTGCGCTTCGCGCGCGCGGCCTCGCACCGGGCCTTGGGTCAGTGGGTGGAGGTCGAAGCGGTCTTCGAGGCCGAGACCGAGCGCCTGCGCTCCAGCGATCGGCAGCAAGAGTTGGCTGCAGTGGTGCTGGCCTTTGCCGACGAGTCGAGCACGGTGAAGGCAGACGCGCCGCCCGGATCGGGTTTGGACTACGCGCGCGCGCGCGCTCTCTACGAGCAAGTCCTCAGGATGGAAGTTCCTCCGGCCACACGCGAGTATTCGCTCTGGCGTCAGGGCTACTGCGCGCGCGAGATGGGTGATTGGGGCTCGGCCATCTCCGCCTGGGAGTCCTGGCTCGACGAATGGGATCCGTCCTGGGGCGCGACGGCCACGCGATTGCGCGCGGGCTTCGACTCCGCGGTGATTCCCGCGCGTCTTTTCGAGGTGCGGCTTGCGCATGCGATCGCACTGCAGAAAGGCGCGAACGATCCGATGCGCTCCGCTCAGGCGCATGAAGATTTGGAGGCGCTCTTGCGCGGATTCCTGGTCGGCGAGGGATTGTTGGCGGCAAGAATGCCCGCCGTCGCGGACGCAGCGCGGGATCGGTTGGTGGAGATGCGCGGCGAAGCGCTTTATCTCGCGGCGGCGGCGCACGGCGCGCTCGGTCGCAGCGACTTGGAGATGGGTGGGTACCGGAGATTCTTGGAGGAGTTCCCGCGTCATCCGCGCGCCTCGCAGGCCGCGTTCGGAATCGGAACGGCGCATGCCTCCGAGGGACGCTCCGCGGAAGCGATGCAAGCGTGGGCGGATTTTCTGGCGCGGCCGAAGCCTCTGGCTTCCGGTGTGGCCGGCATTGGCCTCAGTATCACAGAGGCTTTCGAAACTGATGCCCTGCTGCGCATGCGCGCGCAGTTCTTGACTGCGAAGGCGCTCTTTGCGCTGGGTCGCTACGACGAGGCGAGCCGCGCCTTCCGCACCTACACCACGCTGTTTCCGACCGGACCCGATTGGGCGGCGTCGCAGGAAGGCGTGGTGCTCGCGGCCTACGAAGTGGGGGCGGATTTGATGCGGCGCCGCGACTTTGCGGCCGCGCGCTCGGCCTGGGCGCACTTCCTGGAAGAGAATCCTCTGCATCCGAGCGCGCTCACCACCTTCTTCGCGATCGGCGAGCTCTACGTATTCGAAGCCCGAGCTGCGGAACCCGCAGCCGCGACGGCGTTGATCGAATCCGCCGTGTCGCATTGGAATGATCTTGCCGCGCGCTGGCCCGGCTCTGAAGACGCTTCGCACGCGCTGTTCGCGCGGGCTGCGTTGCTGGAAGACCGGCTCGGACGCTTGAGCGAAGCCATCGCGGCTTATCGTCGCTGCGATTTCGGGTCGTGGGCCGTTCCGGCGCGCGCGCGTTTGGAGCGGATGGTGGAGGACGATCTGCTCATCTCCACCCAGCGTGTGTTCCGCAGCGGTGAGACGGCTGTCGTGCACGCCGAGTTGCGCAACTTGGAGGAGTTGCAGGTTGAGGTGTATCCGCTTGATCTCGAGGCCTACTTCCGCAAGCATCTCTCGCACGAAGGCGTCGCGGGACTGGATCTGGATTTGATTGCGCCGGCGATGTCCTTCACTTGGAAGGCCGAGGACTACGCGCCATTCGCCCCCCTGGTCCGCGAGATTCCGCTGCCGGTGGAAGGCCAAGGTGCCTGGGCAGTCGTGGTCAGCGGCAAAGATCTGCGCGCGACCACGCTCGTGTTGCGCAGTGATCTGGACCTGTTGGTGAAGAGTTCGCGCGAAGAATTGCTCGTGCTCGCGGTGAACATGAAGAAGGCAGCGGGTGCGGCAGGCGTGCGCCTCGTAGTGGCTTCGCCGACCTCTGCAGTAGGCGGACCGCGCGTCGTGGAGATCGTGACCGGCGCGGACGGAGTTGCGCGTCTGGATTGGCGGGAGCACGGCGGCTTCGCCACGGATGATCTGCGGGTGTATGCGGCTTCGGATCTGGGCGCCGCGTCCACGCATCTGAGTTTGGAGTCGCTCGCAGGCTCGCGCGGACTCGGCGCGCGCGGCCACGTCGCGACGGATCGGCCTGCATACCGGCCCGGAGAAACAGTGAACTGGCGCGCGGTATTGCGCGGCGTGGATCAAGATCGCTACGCCTTCCGCGTCGGCGAAAAATGGCGCGTGAGTTTGACCGACCCGCTCGGCCGGGTGCTGCGGAGCGAGGTGTTGGAACTGTCTTCGCTCGGCACGCTCGCGGGCGACTTTGCGCTGGCGCCCGCTGCGGTGGCGGGAGATTACTTGCTGCGCTGCACCGCTCCCGATGGAGTCGCTCATGCAGGCCAATTCGTGGTGGGTGAATTCGATCTGCCGAAGGCGCGGCTCGACTTGGAAACGGATCGCGGCGTGCTGTTTCGCGGCGAGAGTCTGGCCTTGCGCGCCACGGCACGAACTTGGTTTGGAGAACCGCTGGTCAATGCGCCGGTGTCACTCTGGCTTCCAGGTGGCCAACGCTTGGAACTGCGCACCAACGCCGAAGGTGTGGCGCGCGCGGATTTCGACACACGCACCTTCGCGGATCAAGGCCGCATCCGCTTTACCGCGCGGCTCGATGAATTCGGAATTCTTTCCGCCGCAGACGCATTCCTGGCGCCGACGGGTTTCCGCGCCACGGTCTCCACCGAGCGCGAACTAGTGCTCTCCGGGGAATCGTTCCCTGTGGAGCTCGGCGCCTTCGATTGGGAAGACAAGCCCATGTCCGCCAAGTTGCATCTCACGGTGGTGCGCCGTGAGCGCGTCGAGGGTTTCTCAGGCGAGAGCGTCGTCGTGCCCGACGTCTGGACCGAGCGCGTGATTTCCGAGCATGATCTGGAGACCGCGAAGGCCGACGGCTTGGCCCGTGTGACCCTGAGTCTCGCCGAGGGCGGCGATTACACACTCCGTGTGCTCGGTACTGACCGCTTTGCCAATCCGGTGAGTGCAGAGCGTGAGTTGCGCGTCTCTGGTGATGAAGATGAGAGCAAGCTGCGATTCATGACGGATTTGACGGAAGTGGTGGTGGGCGAGCACGTGAAACTGGCACTGCACAATCGCGCTCCGGCCGGAGTCGCTTTGATC
>CAZCXL010000250.1:0-4311 GCA_964502625.1 uncultured Planctomycetales bacterium
TCGATGTTGGAGCCGAGAATCGCGCCGTTGGGAATCAGGATCCGGCGATTGTCCACGGTATCCATCGTGGTGCAGAAAAGATCGATCTCATCCACTTTGCCGGTCTCGCCGGCCACGCGCACCATGTCCCCAACCTTGTAAGGCCGAAAAACCAGCAGCAGCACGCCAGCCGCGAAGTGGCCGAGCGTGCCTTGGAGCGCGAGGCCAATCGCCAAACCGAGCGCGCCGAGCACGACGGCAAAGGAGGAAGTCTCGATCCCAAACTCGCCGAGAACGAGCAAGAATCCGATCACCAACACCGACCAGCGCACCAGTTTTCCGAAGAAGCGGCCCAAGGTCTCCTCGATCTTCGCGCGCTGCGTGGCCGCGCGCACCATGCGCTGCAGCCACGAAGCCACCAAGAAGGTGGCCAATAGCAGGAGCAGGGCCGTGATCGCCGAGGGGACGAAGGCAATCAGCATCTCGGTCGCCTTCTTCACCCAGGTCGCGGATTCTCCGGTGCTCGGCTCTACGCCGTTCTGTGTCATCATGCTTGCGATCATCACGCGCATATTACACTCTGCGCATGCATTTCTCGTGCTTGCGGGCGTTCGTCATCGCGCTGATCTTCGCCGCCTGCCAGACGCCGCCGGCGAATTCCACCGCGCTCGCCTTGGATGCTGCTCAAGCGGAACAGTTTGCGCGGCTAGCGCTCGATTCGGTGGTGCGCGAGTACCCGAACAAGCCGATGCACGTGCACGTTGGCCCGGAATCGGCGCAACGACCCTCGACGCTGCATCCCGCCTTCTACGGTTCTTTCGATTGGCACTCCTCGGTGCACGGGCACTGGCTGTTGGTGCGATTGTTGCGCAACTTCCCCAGTGCCGCCTTTGCCGATGAAGCGCGTGCCGTACTCAACCTCCACCTCACCGCGGAGTGCATTCAAACTGAAACTGCTTATTACTTGGAAGCGCCGAACCGCAGTTACGAGCGCATGTACGGATGGGCATGGCTGCTGCACCTCGTGGCCGAGGCGGAGGCAAGCGCCCGCGCGGGCGACCCCGACGCGGCCCGATGGCGGGAGGCGTTGCGCCCGTTGGAACAGATCCTGGTGGAGCGCACGCGGGACTATCTGCCCAAGCTCAGTTATCCGATCCGCACCGGCGTCCATCCGGACACCGGCTTTGCGCTCGCGATGATCCTCGACTATGCGCGTGGAGTCGGCGACGCAGAGACTGAGCAGTTGATTCTTGCTCGCGCGCGCGCCTGGTACGGGAAAGACGCAAACTGGAACTTCGATTTCGAGCCGAGCGGCGAGGACTTCTTCTCCTCAGGTTTGAACGCCGCCGATTTGATGCGCAGGGTGCTCCCCGCCGCCGAATATTCGGCTTGGCTGGATCGTTTCTGGCCTGGACTGCGCCGCGGAGAACTCGGCCCGCTCGCCGAACCCGCCGTGGTCAGCGACGTCACCGACGGCCGCATCATTCACCTAGCCGGCCTGAATCTCTCGCGCGCGTGGACCATGCGGGGAATCGCGTCCACGCTCCCTCCGCGAGACCCGCGACGCGCCCGGTTGGAAACGCTCGCGCAGCAGCATGCCGAGGCCGGCCTCGCCACTGTGTTCAGCGGCTATTACGAGGGAGAGCACTGGCTCGCCTCCTTCGCGGTCTATTTGCTCAGTGAATCCGGGTATTAGGCTTGCGGCATGGGTTACAAAGGAGGGGGGGCCTGCGTCCGCGGCCCCACCCGCCTTTCATCTTCTTGCCCATGAACCGCCTGCTTCCCCTTGCCGCCCTCGGACTCTTGCTCGCGTCTTGCGCCGTGCCGCACACGCAGCCCGCGACCGAATCCTCCACCGTACGCGCGAACGTGTTCACAGCCAGCCGCCAAGAGCGCGCTGCTCTGGACGCTGAGAGCGGTCGAGTCGTGCTTGCCTGGGAGAGTCGCCGCCAAGAGCGCGGATCCAGCGGCGTTTACGCCCGCGCTTTCGATCTCGGGGGCCACCCGCTCACGCACGAGATGCGCGCCAACGCCACGCTCGCGGGAATGCAAGGCCGCCCCGCCGTGGCGGTGCTGCCGAATGGCGAGACCTGGATTGCCTGGGAAGCCTACGGACAGGATGGAAGCGGCGCGGCGGTGGTGGCGCGACGTTTTGATGAAGCATTGCAGCCCCTCGGCGAAGAGATTTTACTCGCCAGTGACGCACGCGGCGATCAAGCCGAGCCCACGCTCGCCCGCGGCGCGGACGGCCAAGTGCTCGCTCTTTGGTGCGATGCCCACGCCGAAGGCGGAGCGCGCCTGCGCGGCCGCGTGATCGGAGCGGACGGCAGTCTGGGAGCAGAGCTCGACTTCGATGGCGTTCCGAATGCCGACGACCGCCTGCCTGCTGCGGCCGCAAGCGGCAACGGCTTCATCTTGGTGTGGGCGCGCCGGGACCGCGCCGCTGATCACGGGCAGACCTTGGGTCTGCGCCTGGATGCGGAAGGTCATGCGCACGGCCAAACCTTCGCCCTCGATGGCAAAGACTCTCTCGATCAAGTCGAGCCGAGCGTGGACGGCGCGCCCGACGGCAGCTTCGTTGCGGCGTGGATGCGCGGCACGGAATCCGGTTGGGAAGTGCGCGCCCGGCGGTTCACGAACCAAGACTCCAGCGCGGCCGCGTGGACCGTGGCCGAAGCAGGCGAGGGTTGGAACAGCGGCGCAGCGGTGGCGCTCGCCGCGGATGGCTCCTTCTCGATCGCCTACAACTCCGAGCGCGGTCCGAACGGCGCGGAAACCATGCAGTTTGCGCGCCACGATGCGCGCGGACGCTTGCTCACGCAGAGCACGATCCTCGCGCAAGATGCCGGCACGCAAACCCTGACTGCGGCGGCGAACGCACGGCGCATCGCGCTCACGGCGGAAGGCGCACTCGCGGTGGCTTGGAACGGAGACGCTGGCCTCGGCGACGACAGCGCGGCGCACCTCACGCTAATCACTCCGCGCGGCCTCACTCTTGCTGCTGCCCCGAATCTCGGCGCTCCTCAAGCCGCACTCGAGGTAAGCGATGCCGATCTGCTCGCTGCCATTCCCCCGATCTACGACCCGAACTGGGTGCCGCAGCCTCCGTACTCGCCGCGCGTCCCGCCCGGAGCGGACTTCGGCTTCGAAGCCGTGCCCGGCACCGGCTGGACTCCGCCGGACCCGGAAGTCGCGATCGGCCCCAGCCACATCGTGGTGATGGTCAACGGTCAGATCGCGTGCTTCGAGAAGAATGGCACCAACCTGTGGCGCGACGAGATCGAGAACAACTTCGGGTTCTGGGGAGCGCAAGGCGCCACGGGCTTCGTCTTCGATCCGGAAACGACCTGGGATCCGCACTCACAGCGCTTCCTTGCCATGGCCTGCGAGCGCTCCTCCAACAGCCGTTCCTACTTCTTGCTCGCGGTATCGAAGACCGCGACGCCGCTCACCGCCGCGGATTGGTGGAAGTATCGGCTTGACGTCACCACCCTGGCCGGAAACGACATTGACTCGCCGAACCTCGCGGTCGGTCCCTCGGCCATTTTGCTCACGGCGGACTTCTTCTCCCCCACGGACAAATATCTGCTGTATGCCGTGGACAAGGCTTCCGTGCTGAACGGCGGCGCCGCGGTGACCGCAAGCGAGTTGATCTCGGGCGCAGGCCAGCAGTCCATGGGCATCCCGGTGGTTTACGACGTCTCGAACGTCCTCTACGTGCTGCAAAGCACGGAATTGAGCAACAACACCACCGTCATCTTCCACGCGATTCAGAATCCCTTCACTGCTTGGTCGCGAGTGACGCGCACCCTCACGGTTCCGGCGTACACCTATCCGAACCAGCCGCCCCAGAAGGGAAGTACTTCGCGGCCCTTCCTCTTTGAACCGCGCTTCTGGTCGGTGGCGCAACGCAACGGCTCGATCTGGGCCGTGCATCACGTGAACAACACCCGCGCGCGCGCGCGCTGGTACCAATTCGCGCTCAATGGCTGGCCCACCAGTGGATCCTTCCCGAGCCTCACCCAAAACGGAGAGCTCGACTACGGCGACCAGGTTCACACTTTCTTTCCGAGCATTCACGTGGATGCCGCAGACAATGCCGCCATCACTTTCGCGCGCTCTTCGCCGACGGAGTACATCTCCATCGGGCGCGCTCTGCGCGGCGCGGGAGATCCCGCGGGCACTTTCCGCCCGATGCAGGTCGTGCAAACCAGTGACAACGCGCATACGAGCGGACGCTGGGGAGACTACAGCGGCACGCAAGGTGATCCGGCGACTGGACCCGGCACATTCTGGGGCCACCACGAATTCACCAGCGGCTCCTCGGGCTCG
>CAZCXL010000251.1:0-4293 GCA_964502625.1 uncultured Planctomycetales bacterium
CTGGGAGCCGGCGCCGGTTGCGCCATGCCCGCGGTGGCCGCTCTCCGACTCGGCTTCGGCGTGGTGGATCTGGTTTGTCATCCGGAGGACGAGACCTCGTACCGCGCCTTGGCCGAGGCCTCCGGCACGCCCGGTGTTTGGAACGTGCACCGCCGCGTGGACGACGTCGCCGACGGCGCCTTTCATCACGGCGTCATGATTGGTTGTGACGGAATCGTGCCCTCGGCTTGGGAGGCCTTCGCGCCCTTCGTGCGCAGGCTGCGACCGGAAGGCCAAATGGTGCTCTTCGGCTTCCCGCTCGAAGCGCTCGGCACCGTGCATGAGCAGATCGCGCGCCGTGGGCTCGCGCTCCGGGCATTTGCCGCGCGCGACGGGCTCGCCGCCGTCGGCGGCTCGCTCGATCATCGCAGCCACTTCGCCTAGGCGGATCAGCGACCGCGCTTGGCCGCCGCCGCCGCGCGCAGCGCGCTGAGACGTTCACGGATGCGCACTTCCAGGCCGTGCTCGGTCGGCTCATAGAAAATCCGGCCGCGCAGCGCATCAGGAAGACAATCCATGCCGGTGATCGCATCCACGTGGTCATGCGCGTACTCATAACCAGCGCTCCAACCCTTTTCTTTCATCAAGTTCGTGGGCGCGTTGCGCAGTTGCAAAGGCACCGGATGGGCGGTTCCGGTGCGCACCTCCCGCCGCGCCTCGTTCCAAGCCTTGTAGACCGCGTTCGATTTGGGCGCCAACGCGAGATAGACCGCAAGTTCCGCCAGGGCGAGATCGCCTTCCGGACTGCCGAGGAAGTGGAAAGCGTCGCGTGCGGCGATGGCCAGCCGCAGCGCTGCAGGGTCCGCCAACCCGATGTCTTCGGAAGCCATGCGCACCATGCGCCGAGCGAGATATTTGGGGTCTTCGCCCGATTCCAACATGCGCGCCAACCAGTAGAGGGCGGCATCGGGGTCCGAATTGCGCACTGACTTGTGCAGCGCGCTGATCAGATCGAAGTGCTGGTCGCCGGATTTGTCGTAGAGCAGAACTCGTCCGGCGAGCACCCGCTGCAAGGCCTCATCCGGAAGCGTGGTGCGCATCTCGCACAACCGCACCGTGGCTTCGAGGGCCATCAGGGCGCGCCGCGCGTCGCCGCTCGCATGGCGAGCGATGGCCAGGAGTTGTTCGTCACTGGCCGTCACTTCGCGGGCGCCAAGGCCGCGCTCGCGATCCACGAGCGCGCGCCGCTGCAACTCCACGAGTTCGGACTCGGACAAGGGTTGCAGCACGTGCACTGTCACGCGCGAGATCAAGGGGCCCACGACCTCGAAGGATGGATTCTCGGTGGTGGCGCCCACCAGCGTCACGTCACCGCGCTCGACGAAGGGCAGGAACGCGTCTTGTTGCGCCTTGTTGAAGCGGTGGATCTCATCCACGAAGAGCAGCGTGCGCCGGCCGGTGGCGTCGCGCATGCGCCGCGCGCGCTCCATCGCCTCGCGTACCTCTTTTATGCCGGAGAGCACGGCGGAAAAGGGAAGGAATTCGAGATCGGCACGCGCAGCCAGCAACTGCGCGATGGTGGTTTTCCCGCTGCCGGGAGGCCCCCACAAGATCATGGAACCGATCTCGCCGCCCGCTAGCGCCTGGCGTAGCGCGCCGCCCGCGCCGAGCAGTTGCGTTTGGCCGATGAGTTCTTCCGGATTGCGCGGCCGCATGCGCTCAGCGAGCGGGGAGTCGGCGCGGGGAGCGCGTACCTCGCGAGATGCGGGCAGTCCGTCGAACAAGCCCTCGCTCACGGGCGCTCCGCGCGGGCGAAGAGTTCCCAGGCAAGAACCGCAGCAGCGGTGGCCACGTTGAGAGATTCCACTCCGCGCTTCAGCGGCACGGCTACCCAAACGTCGCACACGCGCGCGATCTCCGCCGGAAGTCCGCGGCCTTCTTCTCCGAACACCAAGATGGCGGGCGGACGTCCAGCCGTCTGCCAAGTATCTGCCGCAACCCGCGCGTCCACTCCGGAACTGTCGGCCGCCCACACTTGGACTCCGCGCGCGCGCGCCGGACCGAGCAGAGCCGGAAGGTCGGCGCGCTCCGCGACTGGCAAGCGCAGACTTGTGCCACTCGCGCCGCGCAAGGCGCGCGGATGCCACGGTGAAGCACCGCCGACGGCGGCCAGCATGCCCGCAGCGCCTAATCCGGCCGCCACGCGCGCGAGCGCGCCGAGATTTCCGGGATCTTGCACGCCAGCGGCGGCGAGCAACCATTCTCCCGGCTGTAGGGCTTCGAGGAGGGCGTTCGCATCGACCTCTGGCCGCTTGGCCCAAGCGAGCACGTCGGCCGGACTGTCGAGATCACCGACGCTGCGCAACAAATGCGGCGCGCAGGGAAGTAGCTCGGCCCCAGCGGCGGCGGCGGCAGCCAGCAGCGCGTCGAGCACGGGATCATCCATCACCTCGGCGTCGTGCAACACCCACTCGGGCACGTGGCCCGCGGCGAGCGCCTCAGCCAGCAGGCGGCGTCCTTCCAGCAGCAAGTGCTCACGATCGCGCCCGGCGCGCAGCGCGCGCACAGCCTTGAGCCGCGCATTGTCCGGCGAGCGAATCGGCTCTGCAGAGTAGGTCACGCCTCCATTCTAGGCCGAGTCCGCGCCCGGCCTACAATCGCTCCCCTGAGTGCCTCCGATTCCCCTGAAGCCTTGGTTTTGCGCGTGGACGCACGGCAATGCGAGGTTCGACTTACTGACGGCAGCACCGCCTCCGCCCACATGCGGGGGCGCATCTTCGAGGAGCGCACTGAAGATCGCGTTCCGGTGGCGGTCGGCGATCGTGTTCGCTTGGACCTGGAGCTTGACACCTGGGCGATCACCGAGGTCCTTCCGCGGCGCAGCATTTTTTGCCGGCGCGCCAGCGGAGGGGATTTCAACCGGCGCCAGTTGCTTGCCGCGAACGTGGATCAGGTTCTGGTGGTGAACTCGGTCGGCCAGCCGCCCTTCTCCTCCATCGCCGCGGATCGCATTCTCGCCGCTTGTTCTTTCGCGGACATTCCCACGCGCATCGTGCTCAACAAAGTGGACGTGGCCGATGAGCGCCAGTTGCGAGAAATTGGCGAGACCTACGCTGCCGCCGGAGTTCCTTTGCACTTCACTTCCGCGCTGCGCGGAGACGGCATCGAAGAACTGCGCACCAAGATCACCGGGCAAGTCAGTGTGTTCTATGGATTGAGCGGCGTAGGCAAATCCTCCCTGCTCAACACGCTTCTGCCCGAACTCCAGCTCGAAACGAGCGGTACCAGTGCCGCGCTGTCTTCAGGGCGGCACACCACGGCCTACTCACGGCTCTATCCCCTGCCGGGAGGTGGATCCGTGGTGGATACTCCGGGCGTCCGCAAGTTCCGGCCATACGGGCTGCCGCCGGCGGAACTGCGCCTGCATTTCGCGGAGTTCCGCACCGTGGGTGATCAATGCCGTTTCCCGAACTGCAGCCACCGCATGGAGCCGGGTTGTGCAGTGCGCGCCGCGTTGGCGTCCGGAGCGCTTTCCGATCAGCGCTACCGCTCCTATCTGGAATTGCTGCTGGAACTCGAAGACATCCACGGTGGCACCGGCGGCGAACCCCCGCCCGGTCCTGACCACAAGGCGCGGCGCTAATTCGCGCGCAGCCTCGGGTTGCCGGCCAACTCGATCGCGCGTGGATGGATCAGTTGATTCTCCAGATGCACGTGACGGTGGATGTCACGCTCGAGCCCCAACAGCCGCTGGACCAGAATTCGCCACGACTCGCAGGCGTCTGCAGGCGCGGTGTATCCCTCGGTGACCTCGCGGAAGAAGCGCAGGGCCTGCTCCACGCGCTCGTGGTCACCCTCCATGATGAGCACCGGAACGCGGAGATCGTCGCGGAAGAACGCCGGTAGTTTCCTCCCCAAAGCGAGTTCGCGCATGGCGGGAAACAGCACTTCTTCCTCCTTGAGCAAGTGAGCCTCGAGGTCCTCGCGGAAAAACTCGAAGGCTTGAGCAAGCTCTTTCAATTGAGGATGATTCGCGGAGTGCGCCGCGACGACGCGCTTGACGAGAATCGTCAAGGCAGGCAATTCAGAGCGCAGATATTCGTGATGAACGGAAAGCACATAATCCAAGAGTCGCTCCAGTTCCCAATGAAAGAAATCCGGCTCGTTCGGATCCGTCGGACGCGCGTCTTCCTCGGTGAGGGCGCGCAAGACTGCGGCCTCTTCGAGTCCGAGCCGCGCGCATGCCTCGCGCAGCGCCATGTGTCCTGCGCAACAGTAGTCGATACCGAAGCGTTCGAAAATTTCAGCGCGGCT
>CAZCXL010000252.1:0-3858 GCA_964502625.1 uncultured Planctomycetales bacterium
GGTCTGCTCGTCCGCTTCGTGGGCGAACTCGAGCAAGGTCAGCACTACGTGCGCTTCGACATGCTCACGCTGGAACTGCCTGGTCTGAACGCAATGTCCGGGGAGCGCGCCGTGCGCGTGACCGGCGTGCTGCTGATTCCCGCCATCGCCAGTGTCCTCCAAGAGGCCGCAGCACAGTGAAAGCCTCCGCAAACTCCCGATCTGGTTCCGCCGCTGACCGCATCTCGCGCAAGCGGAAGCGGGTCTTGGCGGTGCTCGCCGGCGTCACTTTGCTGACTTGGTCTCGCACTCTGTTCGGTGGCGAGGAGCAACCGAAGGCAGTCGTGCCGGCTCCGAGTTCAGCACTGACGACCGCAAGTGCGGCAAAGATCTCCGTGTCGCATTCAGCGGCCAAGGTCATTCAAAATTTCGAGCAGGCCATGGAACGCATGCGGTCATGGCCGCTGGCGTTGGAACGCCGCCGTCTCGAAGGGCAGGTCGCAGACTTGTCGCCCGCATATTGGACGGCAACGCCCGCGAGCAGTGACGCCACTGCTGAGCCTGAGCTGCAATTGGCGGCCGAGCCGCCTGGCGACTCTCAGTCGGGCCTCGCACAACCGTCCGCTCCGTTGAAGCTCGAGAACGAAATCCCCGCGGTGCTCCCCATTCAATTGCGCAGCACCGCGCTCTTCGGAAGCACACGGTATGCCGTTCTCGGCAACACCCGCTTCCAAGAAGGCGACTCGATCGTGTTACCCGGACACGGCACTTTTCTGCTCGAAAGCGTCCAGACTCGCGCCGTCGTGCTGCGCCAAGGCGAGCGCGTCTGGACCTTGACGATGCACACCGCTCTCGAACCGCAAGCCCTCTAACTCCGCAGATTCACTCGTGAAGACCACTCATCGCATTTTCAGCGCCCTCCTTGCGACGGCGATTCTGCACGGAGGTTCAGCAATGGGCCAAGAGCCGGCGGCCAAGCCGCAAGAGCGTCCGTTGCCTTTCCGTAATCTCACGGACGACGAGAAAATCACCGTCAACTTTCAGAATGAGGATCTCGGCTCCGTCCTGGAGATGTTCAGCGCGACCTACAAGCTGAACATTGTCTACGGCGCCGACGTGCTCGGCACGGTGACGATGAACTTCTTCGACGCACCGGTCGAAGACGCATTGCGCCAGATCCTGGCCGCCAATGGATTTCTGTACGAGATTGACGGAACCTTCATCTTGGTGAAGCCGGCTCCCGTGCAGACCAGCGGCACGCGCGCCAACGCGCATCCGCCTTCGGTCATCTATCTGAACCATCTGCGCGCCCAAGACGTAGTGCCGATGATCAAGCCAATGCTCGCTGGCACCGAAACCGCAATTGAGGGTTTTAAAAGCCAGAAGGGCATCAGCAACATCACCGATGCTGGCGGCAACGAATCCGCAGACCGGGAGATGTTCGTCCTGTACGCCGGACCGAGCACGATCCAGTCCGTGCGCGAATTGCTGGGCGAGATTGATCGTCCGCCCCCGCAGGTGCTGGTCGAAGCCACGATCCTGTCGGTGAGCCTCTCGGACGAGTTCCAACTCGGCGTGGACTTCACCGCCTTCGCTGGCATCGACTTCCAGGCCCTGGGCGGCAGCGGTCGCATCACAGACGGCGTGAATGCCGGCGACCTGGACACTTCGGTCAATCCGCTCAACGGTTGGATGGCCGGAGTCGCACAACGCGGCTTCACCGATCCGGGCGGCGAAGGTTTGCACTTCGGCATCTTGCGCAACCAGGTCGGCGTGTTCGTGAGCGCGCTCGAGAAGGTGGGCAATGCCACGGTGCTCTCCAATCCGCAGATTCTCACCGTCAACCGGCACGCTGCGCAGTTGTTAGTCGGCCGCAAACTCCCCTACCTCGAGACCACCACTTCACAGACCAGCACGCAACAGAGCGTGAAGTTCCTGGAAGTAGGCACGTCGCTGGTCTTCCGCCCCTTCGTCACCGAAGACGGTTACGTGCGCCTGGAAGTCCATCCGAAGAAGTCCGACGGATTCATCAACGCGATCGGTCTCCCCGAGGAATCCACCTCGGAAGTCACAACCAACATTTTGGTGAAGTCGGGCAACACTGTGGTGATCGGCGGATTGATGGAGGAAAGCCAAAGCAACGGCTCAAGTCAGATCCCCTTCCTGGGTTCGCTGCCGTTCATTGGACAGCTCTTCCGCAGTGACGCCGTCTCAACCACCAAGAACGAGGTGATCGTGCTGCTCACGCCGCACATCGTTGACGATCACGACTCCGCGCAGCGGACCGATCTCATGCGGCAACGCTTGGACGCCGCGCGCGCCCAACTGGCCGCTTCTCACCCTGGGTACCTCCGTCCTTCCTACGCGCGCCGGATGTACGGCGAAGCCGCGGACGCACTCGCGCGTGGCGACGCCAACGCGGCGCTGGCCAAGGCGGAATCGGGTCTCCGCGCCATGCCGGCCGACCCCGACTTGGCGCTGCTCGCCCGCCACTGCCGTCGCGAGCTGGATGCCGAGCGCGAAGAGGCGGAAGAAATGCGCGCTGCCATCGAACTCATCCAAGCACCGAGCCGCTAGTTCCGGAGACATGCACATGAACCTTCGCACTTCCCATCTTCTCCTGGCCAGCGCCATCGCGACGCTCGCCGCCTGCTCCACTCCGGCCCAGAAGGAGCAATCCATCTCGGAAGTTCGTGGCGGTTCAGTCGCGAACAGCGTCACTCCGGCGGGTTCAGAAGCCGTCGGCGAGTGGGGCGAAGCGCGCGGCGGTCTGTTGCGCACTTTCGCGTTTCGTGCGCTCGAGCGCGATCTGCTTGAAGAGGGGCGCCACTACCTCTCGCAGGCCTGCGAGGCGGATCCCAACGACGGCGCCAGCCACGCGGCGCTCGCGCGACTCTACTTGGCAGAGGGAGATTCGAGTGCGGCGTTGGTCTACGCAGAACGCGCATCCTTCAGTCTTCCGGACGATCCGCAGGTGAGCATGGTTTACGCCGCGGCGCTTTCGGAGAACAATCAGAACGACAAGGCCACGGTAGTGCTCGAGAAAACTTGGGACGCGGTCGCCACCGATCCGGAATTCGCGCGCAGCATCCTGCTGCACTACGCGGCGATGGGCGACACGGAGCGCGCGAAAGACTTCCTCGCGCACGAGATGACTGAGGATCCCAAACGCGCCTCCACCTGGGCCGCGAGCGCGGATTTAATGCTCGCCGACGGTGATCTTGAAGGCGCCATCGAAGGCTACCGCAAAGCGCTGGAACTCGATTCCACTCTGCACACGCCGTCCAGTCTCGATGAACGGCTCGGCCGCGCCAGCAAGAGCGAAGATCCGGTGCTCGGTTCCGCGCGCGCCGCCGAGGACGCCGGTTCCTGGCAGGCTGCGGAGAATCTCTACCGATTCTTGGTTGGCAAGGAGCGCTCCTCCTCCCCCGCGCGACTCGGACTCGCGCGCTGCTTGAGCGCGCAAGAACGCTGGACCGAAGCGGAAGTGCAACTCTCGCAAGTCCCGTATGGAGTGCGCGGTTGGCGCGGACACCTGCTGCAAGCTCGCCTGGACATCCGGGCTGAGCGTTGGGGAGCGGCTCGTGGAGCCCTGCTGTTGGCGCTGCAGGAGCGTCCGGGTCTGCCCGCCGCAGAACTCCTGCTCCAGCACGTCAAGGCGCAACAGCCGTCAGAGTCGTCTAGTTCCGACTAGTCCTGATTCATGGCGACGTCGCATTCCACTCCACTCGCCCTCCCTTCCGTCCTCAACTCCGGCCGCGGAGATGACCTTGAGGCGTTGTGGGGGCGAGTGCGCTTTGCGGAAGCGCCGACCGTAAGCGGCGCGCGAGTGTCGAATCTCGACTCCGCGGGCCTGGGATTGCTGTTGACTGGCATCGA
>CAZCXL010000252.1:3868-4289 GCA_964502625.1 uncultured Planctomycetales bacterium
GAGCAGGGTTTCGCCGTCCGCATCACCGAGGCCTCGGCGGCGCTCCGCGCGGCAAGGCGCGCATTCCGCCTCGGCGATCGTCTGCCTCTCGACGGAATCGAAGAAGGCGACGAAATCCCGCCGATCGAACTCGGTCTGCGTCTGGGTGAACTCCTGGTGGGACTCGGCCACATCACCGAGGAACGACTCAATGCTTGCCTGAGTTTACACCACGAGCGTCCGGACAGCTTGATCGGGCAAGTCTTGCTCGAGCAAGGCGCGATTGATGAAGAAATTCTCGCGCGCGCGCTCTGCCTGCAACACGGGTTGCCTTTCGTGGATCCGGTGCAAGAGGGCGTCCTCGACGTATCGCTCGGTCTCGACATCCCCTTCGCCGACCTGCGCGTCCACGGCATTCTGCCTTTCCTGCGCTTGCGCGACA
>CAZCXL010000253.1:0-2131 GCA_964502625.1 uncultured Planctomycetales bacterium
CGGCCGCCCGTAGCGCCCACGCAGGCGCAACAAGTCGAGCGCGCGCGCCGCGGCCTTGACGTGGTGGAGCGTGTCATGCGTTTGGCGGTCAATCACGGCGCGCGCGCCGTGGACAAGATCCTGATCGCGGAGCGCAATCGCCGTCCTGGCGGCTCGCGTGGGGCGATTCTCGACCTGACTCCGGTTGAACTCGAGGTCGTGTTCGAAGGCGTTTCTCCCGCGCCCTTCCTGCGCGCCTTGCTCGACGAATCCGCTGCCGGAAGGCCGCTCGGACTTGCCGGCGTCGAAGCCACGCCGCCCAATCCGCGTAAACGAGAGCGGCGATTGTTGCTTGAGTTTGCCGTTGGCGTCATGCCGATCAAACCGGCCACGGAGGGCAAGCCGTGAATCGCGAACGCATCGCCTTCCTGCTCGTGCTGCTCATCCTGGGATTGCTGAGCTGGCAACTGCTCACCCGTGAGCCCCCGACCTTCTCTGCGCTCCGCACGGGTAATCGGATCATGCCGGAAACCGTGATCCCGCCTGAGGATCCGGTCGCCGTCCTTACCCTCGATGGGGCTCGTCGCGACGTCTTCGAAAGGCCGAGCGCGGATCAGCCTTTGCCTCTGCTGCGCTTGCCGATGCCGGCACTTGCAGAGTTGCCGTCGCTGTTGCCGCCACCGTGGCCGGACTCCGGTCCCGCTACCTGGAGCGATCACCTCTATGCGCGCCCTGCTCTGCTGCGTGGCAACGTGGGCGACGTCTTCGAAGAGGATGATCTGCCGGCGCCGGTGAGTGATTCAGGGCTGGGCTCGGCCACGGATCCGGCCTCGCTTTTTGATTGGGTGCGTAAGGACGCGCTGACGATCTTCTACGGTCGCATTCTCAATCCCGATCGATACACCATGCTGCCGGGGGCGCGCGTCCAGTTCCAAGAGTTGGATCAGAAAACTGGGCGTAATCGTTTCGCGGAACTCTTCTTCGAGCCCGGCACTTACCAAGAGTTCGGCTTCGCGGACACTGCCGCGAATCGACTCGAACTCGAAGTGGTGAAATGGCGTAGCCAACTCTCGCCGGTGCGTGCGCCCGAGGCGCGCGTCTTCATCACCAGTCTGCTGGACCAGGGGCTCCTGCTCCCGGCCGCATTCGCACACGCTGAGCAGCTCGCAACCGCCCTCCTGCAATCAGCACCGGACGACATTGCCAACTGGATGATGCTCGGAACGGTGTGGGAGCGCGTGTTCCGCCTGGACCAGGCCTTCGCGCTCTACGCGCAACTTGCGGGCGAAACCCTGAGTAATTCCGTGGAGTTCGCGGGCCTGCCCGTTCCCTCGACGCGTTTTCGCAGTCACCCTGGACCGCGCCGGGGCATGGCTTCCGTGTTGCGCAGACTCGGCTTGGATGACCTTGCCGAAGCGCAACTGAAGCATGCCCTGATTCTCGATCCGCGAGATTCACTGGCAGCGATCGCCTTGGGAGTGTTGGAGCTCGACACCGGTCGCGCCGACGCCGCGGTGGAACGGCTCGCTGCAGCTCGGCGCAACCTCGGCGGCAGCGCGGGATTGAGCGAGGCCTTGAGTGCGGGCATCGCGCTCGGCCGAGCGCACCTGGCTGCGCGCGTCTGGACCGAAGCCGCGCAAATTTTCAGCGAAGTCAACGAGAACGTCCCGCCGGAAGATGCGCTGGCCATTGAAGCGCGCGCCGGTCGCGTGTCTGCGCTCTATCTTGCGGGGGATTTCCGGAGCGCGGAACAGGAAGCGAAGGCTGCCGTCAGCGAACTGGGTGGCCATCCGCAGTTGCTCTACCTGCGTGGAATCGCGGCAGCGGCCGCGGGTGACGCCGTTGCAGGGGAAGTCGTTCGAGACCTGCGCGCCGCAGCTTCGGCTTCCCCGTTGGATGCCGCGCAACCCTTGTGCGCTTTGGCCTTTTGGCTGGATCGCGCGGGCAACACGGACGAGGCCTCAGACCTGCTGCAACAAGCGCTCGAGCTCGATCCTGATCTTCCCTATGCCCGCTGGCTCGAGGCGCATTGGGCATTGCGCGACGGAGACACCGATCGCGCCACGGAAGGCTTTGAGGCTCTGGTCCGCGAGAACCCGCGTTGCGCTGCGGCCCTCTCGGCTCTGGCTTGGTTGTTGGTGCAGGAAGACCA
>CAZCXL010000253.1:2141-4273 GCA_964502625.1 uncultured Planctomycetales bacterium
GACCAGGCCCAACGCGCCGAAGTGGCATTCCGCCGCGCAGAAGAATTCGTCCCGGAGCACGGTCTCCGTGGCGGCGCCGAAGCCGTGGTGTGGGCCGACCTCGCCTTGCGTCGCGGTCTGAACTTCCTCGCCTTAGGCCGGAATACCGAGGCGCGCGCAGCCTTCGAGCACGCCGTAGATCTGGATCCGAATCTGCATGCGGCGCACAACGGCACCGCGTCGGCGCTCTACGCCGAAGGCGATCTCGACTCTGCGCTGGCGGAGTTCAGCGTGCTACAAGACGCGCTGCGCGAACTTCCGGAAGATCCGCAATCGATCTACGCGAAGGTTTGGCAACAGCGCATTCAGGATCACGACAAACTGCGTCAATGGCGCGACTCCTTCGACGGCCGCCGTCTCCGCCCGGGCTGGGACACGCAGTCCCAGGCCCGCATCGGTGTCGAGCCGCGGCTGCTCGACGGAGCTCTCTTCATGCGCGGCGCCCATCGTGAGAAAGGAGAAACCCGCTCCTTCCGAGAAGTGCCGGCAATCTCCTTCCGCAGTTTCGCCGCCGACGTCCGCGTCGGGGCCGAGCATCGCGGCAACGCAGGCGCCTACATCGCTCTGCAGAATCGCGGTCGTGAGACCTGGTTCTTCAAGGTGTATCGCGACCGCGACGGAAAACTGCACTGGGAAGGATTGGTCGCCAACAAGAATGAGCATGGCTTGATTGGAGCCACGGTTGCGCCCGGCGAGCCCTTCCGTGTGGACTTCCGCGTGGACCGCGAACCGGTGCAGCCGGTCCTCCAGGTCTGGGTCAACGGTGCGATCGTGTTCGCGCAGGCGATCAGCAATCTGCGCAATCCAACTGGACAAATGGCGATCGGCCTCTTTGTCGAGACGGCGAACGCACTCGCCGTGGACGCGAGTCTCGATCAAGTGGATCTGGTCTACTCTCAATCTTGATGCTGCGTGCCCATCCCTCCCGCAAGGCCGGCTTCACGCTGCTGGAGTTGATGATCGTGATGGTGATCATTTCCGTGCTCGCCGCTGCGTTTCTGGTGGTCGCGAGCCGCGTGTTCGGTCAGGCTGCAGAACGCAAGTGCGTTTCGCGTCTGCAACAACTCGCAGTGATGATCGAGGCCTTCCGCACGGCAGAAGGCGAATACCCGAACGATCAGCTGCCCGTCGGGGCTTCCACCAACGCCATCAACGTCGGCTCCGAAGCGCTCTACCTAGCGTTCTTCGACGCCGCGTACATGGGGGAGCTTCCGAGTCAGGATTGGCTCGTGAACTCCGACGGAGATCAAACCTCCCGCACGCTCACTCGACTCGGTTCGCGCGAACTGTTTGAGATCGGGGACCCTTGGGGCAACCCCATCGCCTACTTCGAGAGCCTGCACTACGCCGAGACCCGTGGGCTGATGTACATGGCTGGGCTCGAGGACGAAGAGCCGGAAGAGCAGGCCATCGAGCCGAGGCGCAATGAGCGCACGAGCAGTTTCGACGAGCCGGGCAAATTCCAGCTGGTTTCCGCGGGTGCCGACGGTTTGTTCGGTACCGAAGACGATCTCACGCACTACGATTGAGCATGGCCGGTGCCCATCGGACCCGGGGCTTCACCCTTCTGGAGATGATGGTGGTGATGATCCTGCTCGGCATCGTCGCGGGACTCGGCTTCGCCGGGTTCGACCGCATGGACCCGGGCAGCCGCGGTCTGCAGGTCTCCCTGGAGACTTTCCTGGAGGCTAGCCGCGATCGCGCGCGGGGAAGCGGACAGGAGGTCCGTGTGAGCCTTCAGCCGGCGTTGGCAGAGGAGCCTGCCCACCTCGTGCGGCATGTGTTTCGCTCCTCGCTCGAAGCAGGATTCGAGCCGCGTTTCGCCTTTCGCGAAGGCGTGTCCTTGGCGGGTGGCGCCCGCCTCGGCCAACTTGGACGATGTGGCGGGGGACTGGATCTGTCAGATGGCGGCAGCGCCGTGATTGAGGGCCGCGGCGGCAACGCCGAATCCGGATCAGGATTTACTCTGGAGTTCGATTTTCTGGTTTCCGAATCCAGTGCGGGGCGACTCGCGGATTGGGAAGGATTACTGAGTTGTGAATTTCGCCGAGGCGGCGGACTCGGCGGAAGGACGTGTCGTTGTACGTGTGCGT
>CAZCXL010000254.1:0-4268 GCA_964502625.1 uncultured Planctomycetales bacterium
CGCACGAACAAATTTAACCGGCGCAGATTATCTCGATCAAGTTCTGGCGCAGATCTCCGGTGAGCTCAATGTAGTGCTGTGCGGGTGCCTTGCCTTGAGGCAACCGAAACTCCGGACGCCACAACGGCAGCGCCAATGTGCCCAACGCAGCATTGCGGGCGCGCAGATCCGTGAGCCGCTGCTGTGCATCGCGCTCCTGGTTCTCGTTGTACATCTCGCCGCGCAGGTCGAGCGAAGACTTGGAGATCGCGCGACGCGCGGATTCTTGGCGCCCGGCCGCGGAGGATGTCAGCATCCAGAGCACGATGAAAAAACCGAGCGTGCCGCCCGCGAAGCCAAGCAGAAAGCGGCGATGCCGCTGCCAGAGGGCGTCGAGATTCATCGCTTGGGCTCCCCCTCCACGGCGGGCGGCGCCGCGAGCAGCAGCGCTTTGATGGACCATTCCAGTTGCTTTCCTTGCGGACGCGGCGAGGCCAGCACGCGTCCCTCCACACCGACCAGGCCCTGCAATCGACCCGTGAACTCAGAGAGTTGCATGCTGGCCACGCTCGTTTCCTCGTCGGACCGGCCGGTCATCGTCACGACCGGGACGTCTTGCCCAGGGGGGGTGCCCCAATCTTTCCCATTTTGGAGCTGGACCGACCAGGTCTCGACCCAGAGGCTTTCGGGGAGGGATGTCTCCAAGAAGCCGTGCACGCGTCGCGCGCTCTCACCGATCGCGACCCGGGTGGCGAGTTCTTGGCCAAGTTTCTCTTCTTCCACGAGTTGACGGAGCACGGTCTCGGTGCGTTCGTTCGCCGACTGAACCTTTGTGAACTGACCGCGCGCGCGCTTGGCCGTGGCCTCGGCTTCGTCGGCGAGAGCGCCATGCTTCCAGAAAGCCAAGCCCAGGAACACAGCGGCAATCGCGCCCGCGGCAATGGTCCAGACTCCGCGCTCTCCGAACTCGCGCTTGCGACGCGCGGCGGAAGTCAGGATTTCGAGGGCGTACAACTCATTGTCTGCCGCGGAGAGGGCAAGTCCAATGGCAACGGTCGCGGCCGGGCCGTCGAGCAGAAGTCGCTCCGCTTCGGCCGCCGGCAAGGCGGATGCGTCCATCTCTGCCGCCGGATTCCAGATTTCGACCGGCACTCGCAGTCGGTCGGCCAGCATCTCTGGAAGCCCGCGCGCGAGCGCACCGCCGCCGGTCAAGAGGACCCGCTCGAGAGCGAGTTCACGCAGACGGGCCTGCGCCTTGCACAGAGTCACCGCGCCTGAGAGCAGGGTGGGAAGTCCCTCGTACAAGGGCAGCACCGGCCGAGTCACGCGGTCAGCGTCCGCGCCGAGGTGCTCGCCCAGCGTCACGCGCAGATCTAAATGCTTGTGAATGAGCCCGCGTGCGCGCAACGCATCCACGCCGAGCCGTGAAGCCAAGGTTGAGTCGCGCTTTTCGAGTGGAGTGGTCAGCGAGCGCGCAAAGTACAGATCGGTGCCGCGCACCAAGGCCAGATCCAGCGCCCCCGCGCCGAAGTGCGCAAGCAAGGTCGTCTTCGGCTGATGATCACCGAGCGCGAGCCAGGCGTTGTAGAGGGCGATCGCGTTCGGCGAGAACGATTCGACTGCGATGGGCGCAAGTTTTTCGGCCTGAGCTTCGAGCAGGTCCTCGCGCACGAGCCCGAGCAGCATCGTGTCGTCTTCGTCGAGTTCCTTCGGAACCGGGAGCAGGTTATAGGAGGAAGCGAGTTCGGCGCCGGAGCGCGAGGCGATCTCGCGCGTCTCGAACTCCATCAGGCGCGTGAGACGCCAATCTTCGACCTGCGGCACGGGCAGGTAGCGCAGCATCAAGTCGGAGCCGCCCAGTCCCACGCGCACGCGTCCGTGCTTGCGGGCTGCAGTGGCGAGCGTGGCTGCTGCTGCGTCGCCGGGCGTTTCGCCGGGCTCGACGTCAGTGGAGAGATAGCGCGTCAGCCGTGCACCACCTCGGCCGGCTTCGGCGACGGCGAAGCGCACTCCCGTGCGCCCCAGATCTAGGCCGGAACCTGCCATTAGCCTTCGCTCCTCCGCGAATCTCTCGCCCAAGCGGCGATGACCGGGTATGCGCCGCGCAACGCCTCGACCAGGCGCTCGCGCCAAACTCCCTCACGCTGACGCTCCGCCGCGCGGCCGGCTTCCACCGCTCCTCGCAGGTCGTCGCCGAGTTGCTGGGCCTCCGTGCCGAGCGAGGTTCCCGCGAAAGTCTTCGCCAGCGCGCCGGCTTGCACAGCCAGCGGCTCCATCGCGACGATCGCGCCGACAAAGAGCGCGCCGCTGACGTCATCCTTCAACTCGGCGAGCCGCGCACGGCCGCGATCGAGCGCGGCGCGTTGCGCGAGTCGGGCTGCCGTGTTTCGCTCTTCGTCGAGCGGAAAATCACGCAACAATCGCGCGGCAGCAGCCAGGGCGCGCGTGTCGTCCAGGTCTTTCGCTGCAGTCTGGAGTTCGCGGCCGATGCGCGCGACCTCGGTGAGCGCTGCTGACAGATCCCAGGTCACGTGCAAAGCACGCACGTCGTCGGAACGCAGACTGCCTTCGCCAGCGCTCCAAGTCGCCGGCTCGTGTTGGGCGAGGAGTCGGCGGAGTGCGCCGCCGAGAATGAGTCCAGGACTCTGTTCCACATGCCCGCCACCGACCGCGGATGCAGGACCACCCGTAGCGAGAATGAGGGCCGGCCCCTCTTCGAGCAACGAAGCGCCGGGCATCAAGACCAAACCAGACGGGCCCGTCCAGTTGCACCCACCTTCCACCAAACTCCACGCTCCTCCTGCGGATTGAGCCGAGAGTAGAGACTTGCCATCGGAGACCAACAGCATGTTGCCCGAGTCCGCGTACCAGCGTCCCGGGGGCACGGCTGTGGGCGGCAGGCTGCGCTCCGCGTCTTCGACCTGCAGGCTGCGGAGGGTCCCGGATCCCTCGATGCTGAGTGCGAGTTTGAACCACCGCACGCCGTCCGGAAATGCGAAGACGCTGCCGCTTCCCAGAGCGCCGCTGCTCCACGTGGCAAGTTCTTCGGAACCCGCGTCGTCCATTCCGAAACTGAGCAGCGCGTAGGCGCGCGCACCGTCGGAGACTTCCGCGCTGAGCCGGAGTCCGCCCTTCGCAACGGGAAAGCTCCGCAAGAGCGAGGCGCGGGCGCGCGTTCCAGAAGCGCGCAGCGTTCCTTCCTTCAGCGTGAGCCCTTCACCGAGGCTCCATGCTTCAGGATCGGCGAAATCACCGAGTCCGTCCACGGCATCCGTGTTCTGAGGCACTCCGGAGGCGGCGGCCTCTTGAGGATTCCGCGCAACCGGATTGGTTTCGTCGCCGCGCAAGAAGAACCACCAGACACCTGCACCCGCCGCTGCGAGCACCAGCGCGCCGCCCACGAGAAGCGGCAGCGGTGATCGCTTGGCGGAGAGGGCGGCTTCGCGGGCTCGAGCGGCGTCGCGTCCTTCGGCTGCGGCCGTCTCCAGGAGACCGGACTCACCACTTGCGAGCAAGCGCAACGCGAGTCCGCCCAGGCGCAGTTCACTGCCTGCGAACCACTCTCCCTCTCGGACCTGGACGCCCGCCGAAAATGTGCCGTTGGTGGAGCCAAGATCCCGGAAGCGCACCGAGCCGTCTCCGGCGACGACCAACTCCAGGTGGTGGCCCGACACGGACTCCACGGGGAGGACGAGGTCGTTGTCTTTGCTGCGGCCCGCCCGCCAAGTTCCGGGTGCGAACTCAGCGACTCGACCCGCTTCCGGACCTGCCAGGATCTCGATGCGAACCATGAAGCGTGGAGTAGCCCGAGCAACGGCCCGGGGTGGTCAGGAAGTCTAGGCTGGCCAAGCCGGAGCGGCAAACTGAGCCCGCGAACACTACCTCCGGCTGGAGCCGGAGTAACCTTCGAAGCCCATGCGCTTCTTCTTCCTCTCGGAAGAGCCGCCCGAGCTCCACGGGATCTGGCGGCCCCCGGCCGAACTGGAGCGACATCTGCGCGCTCTGCGCTTCAGCCCCGAGGAGGCTCTGCTCCTGCTCCTGCCGCGGGGTGGCGCCGTGCGTGCGCGTGTGGAAGGTGAACGCGGGCTGCGGCTCGAGGGACTTGCGGAAGTCCCTCGCTTACCGCTCATGCCCATCACCCTCGCGACGGCCTGGCCCAAAGGAAGTCGTGCCGACGATCTCGTGGCGCGCGCGGCTGAGGCCGGCGTCGAGCGACTGATTCCGCTCCAGTGCGCGCGCAGCGTGGTAGGCCGAGAAGAGTTTTCCGCGAGCCGGATCGAGCGCTGGCA
>CAZCXL010000255.1:0-3769 GCA_964502625.1 uncultured Planctomycetales bacterium
CACAGCAGATCGATGAGCGATACGATGATCGTCTCGAGACCCGTCGCGATCGTCAGCTCGTCGTGCGTGAGCCAGGCTTCGAGCCCGACCGCGAAGGCGCCGTAGCCGAGAAAGAGCCAGGGCGCCCACGCGTCGAAGAGGGCGCGCGAGTCGTCGGGATGGTGCGCCGGGGCGACACGATCACCATGCCGACCGTGCCGAAGTCGGCGCCGAAGGATCCACCGTCGAGGAAGAACGCGCCGCGCACCCATTCGTATTCATCGACCAGTCCGCGTTGACGGGTGGACATCAAGGGGAAGCGCAGTTCAAGGCTCGTGTCCCAAGAGACGTCGCCACCGTTCGCGAATCCACTCGCGTCCTCGCCGATGCCGCGGTAATCGAAACCGCGCACGCTGGACTGACCTCCAACGTAGAACTGTTCGGTGTAGGGCAGTTCGCCCCCGCCATCGGCCCAACCCTGACGGGCTCGTCCGCGCAGGGCCAACACCCAGTGGCGGCCCAGGTCATCGCGCCACAACGGGAAGAAGGTTTCTGCGGACAAGGTGGCAGTGAAATATTCCTCCTCGCCGCCCAACAGCCGTCCAGTTTCGCCGAAGGACATGCCCAAAGTGCCGCCGTCCACGGGAGAGAAGGGATCTTCGATCGTGTCGTAACGGAAACCGAAGTTGAGAGTGTTGAGGTCGGTGGTGCCTTCCTGCGCAACCAGATTGGCCGGGGCTCCGGAGTCCAAATCGCTCACGGTGAGAGCTTCAATTTCAGGACCAGCGAAAACGGTGAAGAAGCGTCCGAACCTGCGGCCCAAGTTGAAGGAGCCCGTGGTGCGTTCCTCGTCGTAGCGCGAGTAGAGGCGCACGCGCTCGCTTCCGGTCACGGTCAGCGAAAGGCGATCGATGTGCTCGCGCAGCAAGTCCGGTTCCGTGAACGAAATGGCGTACGTCGAGAACTGCGTTCCCGGATGGAGTGAGAAGCGCAAGCTCTGGCCCGCGCCGGTGAAGGCCTCACCGTCCAGGATCTCAGAAAGCGCCCGCCCGGGCGAGGAAGGAAGGTCCGTGATGTCGAAGTTGCGCTTCTCGAAGTCGAGGATCAGCGCCGGACCTGAGTCGGTGTTCCAGGCCCCGCCAATGCGGAACTGGCCGGTGGAGCCCTCGTCTTTGATGTCGAGCAAGTAATCCACGTGCGTATCGTCGCCGAAGTCGCGCCAGCGCCAGTTCACGTACGGGATCCGCTCTGCGTCGGTGAAGAATCCTTGTCCAACGAGCCGCCGCGAACTGCGTTGGGCCTCGTCCTCACTCGCCGGGCCACCCGGCTCGATCGACAACTCGCGGCGGGCGACGCGGTCTTCGGTGCGCTCCAATCCGCGAATAATGACGTCACGCACGAGTTTCTTCTGGCCTTCGTGGATCTCGAAAACCAGGTCCACGGCGGCGTCCGTGGCGTCGAAAATCACGCGGGGCGCAGGATTCCGCTTGTCACCATTGCCGCCCACGCGGAAAAATTGCTCGCTGCGGGCGGCTTCGGTTTCTGACCGCGCGAGTGAGGGGTGCCCGATCGCGGCATACATCCGGATGATCTCAGCCATCGTGGCCTGTACCCGAGCCGCCTCGTACGGCATGCCTGCTTCCAGCCGGAGGTTCTCCGTGAACTGCTCGAAAGTGAAATGCAGAGGTTCACCGTCCTCGCCTACGATCTGCAGGGAACGGATGCGATAGAGCGGGCCTTCTTGCACGAAGTAAGTCACACGCGCCTCGCTCTTGTCCTCCCCCATGAAATCGGTGTCGAACTCGATCTTGGCATCACGGTAACCATAGTCTGCGTATAGCTGCAGAAGCGCGTTGCGGTCTTCCTGAATGCGAATCTCCGAGTACTCACTGTCTCCCACGAGGAAGAAACCGGGGCGATGCTGTACGGCGCCCCACAAGTCCAAACCAGGATGGAAGCGGTAGCCGGCCGGTATTCCCTCGGCGCCCTCAAACTTGAGTTCCGTGATGCGGACCTGAGGACCTTCCTCCACGTGGAATGTGACCTCGTCGCTGGCTTCGGATGCTTCCACCCGCACGTGCACGTGCGCGTAACCCTTCTCACGGTAGAACTCTTCAATGCGTCGGCTCACCTGAGTGATCGCCTCGAGGTCAATCGACTGACCGAACAAGCCAGCGCGGAGTTCCAACTCGCCACGCTCGTACTCTGCATTGCCAGTGAACACGGCGCGGCGGAACGCGCGGAACGCGTGCACTTCCAGCACCATCACGGCTTTGCCTTCCGCGCTGCCTGGGCGCAACTCGGCCAGATCGACCCGAATCCGGCGCCAACGCCACAACCACTGCACGTCGCGGCGGAGGCCGGCCGCGTCGAAAGGCGCGCCGAGTTTTTGGCGCATGCCGGCGCGCACCTCAGCCTCGCGGCCTTCAGCGCCCTGAATCTCGATCGCCTCGATCAAGGGCGGCTCCGTCACCCGCGCCGGAGTCGGCACGGGTTCCTGGGCAAAGGAACTCGCGGCCAACGCGGCGCACGGCAGGAGCAGGACGGTGATGAACACCGCAGTGCGAGTGGCGATCCTGATCATTCGAAAGCAGTGGCGGCGGCAGATGGAAGAGGCGCGGGAGTTTCCTGCGCCGAGCGCACGAAATTCTCGAAGCGCATGAATCGTTTGTCGAAGCGCAAGGAAAACTCGCCAGTCGGCCCGTGGCGGTTCTTGGCCACGAAGACCTGTGCCTTGTCGCGATTCTCCTCGGTCTCGCCGTAGAGTTCTTCGCGCATCAAGAGCAGCACCAGGTCAGCGTCTTGCTCGATCGCGCCTGACTCACGCAGGTCTGAGAGCATGGGCCGGTGATCGGTGCGCTCTTCGGCCTTGCGGTTGAGTTGGGCGAGAGCCAGCACCGGGACCTTCAAGTCACGCGCCACGGATTTGAGCGTCCGCGAGATCAGCGCGATCTCGTTTTGACGACTTTCCGCGCGGGCCTGCAGCAATTGGAGGTAGTCCACGATGATCAGGTCCACTTCTCCATCGCGCTTGAGCCGGCGCGCCTTCGCGCGGATTTCCGCGAGTGTCGGCTGCGAGGTCTCGTCAATGTGCACGCGCGCATTGCGCAGCGCGGAGCCTGACAGAGTAAGTCTGCGCCGGTCCTCCGGGGTGAGCCGCCCACGGCGCAAGTTCTCGTGCGGGATCCGGGCATGCGCCGACAGCAGTCGCATCACGAGCTGGTCGCACGGCATCTCCAACGAGAACATGAGTACCGACTTGCTCTCCTTCAAAGCAACGCGCTCGAGCAGGTTCAGGGCCAGCGCGGTCTTGCCCATGCCGGGCCGCGCCGCGAGCACGATCAAGTCGCCGGGACGGAAGCCGTGGCGCTCATCGAGGTCCAAGAAGGTGGTCTGCAGACCCTGATCGTGCCCGCCGCCGTCCAGCAACTGATGGAGCTGGCGATCGACCAATTCCTTCATGGATTCCGCGTTGCGCGAAACGAGCCGGTCCCCCACTTTGTAGAGCGCGTTTTCGGCTTGCTCCACGATCAGGCCGATCTCATCTTCTTCCGGGGCGAAAACCATGCGTTGCACGGAGTTCGCAGCTTCGATCAGCGCGCGCTTGATCGCCAAGTCGCGCACGATGCGCACGTGGTTCTCGAGGAACGCGATGGACGGAACCGCCATCATCAATTCCTGCAGGTAGGACGCGCCGCCGAGGAGCTCGAGTTGCCCCAGCCGCTCTTCTTCGTGCGCGACGGAGACGGCGTCGCAGTGGCCTGCACTACGCTTCTCCAACTCTTCCATC
>CAZCXL010000255.1:3779-4260 GCA_964502625.1 uncultured Planctomycetales bacterium
TCAGTCGGAAGAGCGCGCGATGCCGCGGGCCGTAGAAATCTTCTGAGGTCAGATGCGCGCTGACTTCAGGAACGCAGCGCGGATCTCGCAACACCGAACCGAGCACGGCCATTTCGGCCGTGAGGTCGTACGGTACGCGCTCGGTCGGGCCGCGCTCGGCCATGGGGGCTCAAGTGTAGGACCGGGCCGACCAGGAGACATCTCCCGCCCGGCCCCGATCCGGAAATGCGGATTAGACTTCGGCCGGCGCGGCAGGTTCCGCGGGCTTCTCGGGAACGAGAGCGACGACCCAGACTTTGATCGCCGCCTTGATGTCCGAGTGCACGTGGATCGGAACCTGATATTCGCCTACCTGACGAATGGGTTCCGCGAGGCGCACGTGGTTCTCGGGAATCTCCACACCGGCAGCGGCCAGACGCTCGGCGAGACGCCGCGCGTTGACTGCACCGTAGAGATGACCGTCTTCGTTGGCCTTCTCTTG
>CAZCXL010000256.1:0-4213 GCA_964502625.1 uncultured Planctomycetales bacterium
CCCGGGTGCATCACCAGCACGCGATGATGTACGCCGTGCATATCTACGCCGGCGTGGGTCCGCCGCCCAACGCCGCCAACTGCGGCAACCCGCCCCCCGGTCAGTTCCCGTACCAGACGGACTATCCGAACGGCACGCACATGCACACGGAACTCATTCCATTCAGTGCGCTCGGAATCCAATGTGGGGATGTGGTGCAAATTGCCGTTCATGCCGAGGTGTCGTGTTCCAGCCATCCGGACGAGACCGCCTGGTCCTTTGGTCAGAATGCCTTCTGTGGCAGCCGCTGGGGCTGGTGGATGGACTACACCACTTGCTGCACCTCCAACTTGAGCGGGATGGACCTCGGGATTTCTCCGCTTCAGGTCGGTTTGGCCGCCTCCTTCTCGGTGACCGGCGCCCTGCCGTCCGAGAGCGTGACGATCTACCGCAGCAGCAAGCCGATCGTGATGGGTGGCGGTTTCTTCTCGCCGACCTTCGGCGCGACGGTGCTCGACATCCAGGCGCCGCTCGGAAGAGTGGGCGCCGTCACCACGGACGCCAATGGCGTCGCCGTGCTGAACCTGACGATCCCGGCAAGCGCGCCGGTGGGTCTTCTGATGGCTTTCCAGGCGGTGGCCCTGCGCACGCCGAACGCAGCCGCGTCGAACGCGGTCTACGCTCGCCTGCAGTAAAGGCTAGTTCGCGTCGTCGAAACGCCATGACGGGCCGTGCTCCTTCGCTGGAGCGCGGCCCGTCAGCGTTGCGCGAATCATTTCGATCGGGATCGAGTTCTGGCGTAGCACGGCGTCGTGGAAATCGCGGTTGCTCATGCCGCCTTCGGTCACGACTTCTTGGTGCAGTGCGCGCAATTGGAGTCCGCCCACCATGTAAGCGCACTGATAGAGAGGCCCATATCCGCCTTGGATCGAGCGCCGGACCTCCGCTTCGGCGCCGCTGCGCTCATGGCCGACTTCGGCCACCAAGAAATCCACGCACTGCTGCGGCGTCCAGTTGCCGAGGTGGAAATTGAGCGAGAACATGATGCGCGCGCAACGATGGGAGCGCCAGAACAGCGCGCCCACGCGATCCTCGGGAGTGGGGAAGAAATCCATGTCCCACAGCAGCAATTCCCACCACAGCGCCCAGCCCTCGACCAAGAATGGCGTGGAGAAAGGTCGACGATGCGTGTTGTAGCGCTGGCTGAGGAACCCCTGGAGGTGGTGGCCAGGGATCAACTCGTGGTGCACGGTTGCGCGGCAGAAGGGCACGTTGTTGCTGCGCAGGCTCATGAGCTTGTTCTCATGTTCCATGCCTGCGGTGGGAAAGGAAATCGAGATCACCTCTCCGCCGGTGAAGTAGGGCGTGTATTTCTGGCGTTCCGGCGACATCATCTCCATGCGCCACGAGCGTTCGCACAACTCGGGAATGGTGACGAGATCGTGCTCGCGTAAAAAGGCGACGGCTTCGTCCGCGAGTCCCAAGATCAATGCCGGTTGTTCACCGGGCGCTACGTGTCGCTCCTTGGCCAGGGCAAGCGCGGCGGCGCGGTCGGTTCCCAGGCCCATCTCGGCGGCAGCTTCCTCCCAGCGCGCGCGGCACCAGGCGAGTTCGCGCTCCGCGATCACCACCAATTCCTCGGGTGAATAGGGAATCATTTCAAAGCGGAGCTCGTCGAGCAGTGCCTCCCGGCCGATCGGATCGCCGAGGAGTTGAGTGGGGTCGTCCGGATTCATGCCGCCCACGTCCTTGCGCAGGAATCGCGCGAATTCGCTCAGCGCGGGGGAGAGCCGGCCCCAAGGCTCGGCGCACCACCACGTGAACATGGGGTCGTACTCGGCATAGAAGCGGTACCAATCTTCGAGTGCGTTGCGCAGGTCCTCACAGCGCTCGGCCGCGCGCCCGGCGACGGTGGGCCGGGCCTCCGGCTTTTCTTTCGTCCAAGCCGTGCGCAACTCCGTGAGGTTGCGCACTGCGGCGTCCAGCGTCGTCGCGGATTCCTCCGCCGTGGCCAGCCGTCGCTCCATCCGCGTGTCCACCAGGGCCACCAGCGGTCCCGCGAAGGGCAACAGCGGCGCTGCCTCCGCCTGCCGCTTCCGCTCATGGCCGAGCTCCCGAATCTCGTGCTCCAAGAGGTTGCGCAGGAGCACGAAGTCCACCCGGTCATCTAGGTCCAGGCGCTCGAAGTTGACGTCCTGGAGCAGGCCGCGATTCTGAGCCAGGAGAAAGGCCTCCTGCCGATCGAAGGCCAGTTCCGACCAGTCCAGCGGGCCGAGGCGGCGGATCGCCCCTCGGTCGGCCCCGAATTGATGGATGCGCTCGGGCATGAGCCGAGCAGGCTCCTGAGGAGCCGCGATCAGAGCGAGCAGGAGCAGGGCAGCCGTCATCCCCGCAAACTACTTGCGCGAAGTTCGCCTACACTTGTCGGAGTCAGTCGTAAGACTTCCGACGCCATGAATTCTCAACGCCTCCTGATCGCGGTTCTGCTTCTCGCCCTCGGCTTGGGGGCTTGGTTCGTGTTCCGTGGCGGCGGGGACGAGCAGTCGAACGCCGGGACAGCCGGCCAAGGATCGGCACAGGCCGGAGTCGAGGCCGGACAACTCCCGAACTCGGCCGGAGCTGCGGGCCAGGATGCCGGAGTGGTCAGGGCGGACGCAGGCCAGACGCCGTCTGATGCTGAGGCCGCGGCGCTGGCCTCGGCCTCTGGCTCAGCCCGCTTGCGCCTGCGACCCGCGGATTACGCCGGTCGTGCCGCCCCGGGAGCCTGGGCTTCCACGCGCGCGGACTTCATGGGCGGAGGCGGAGAAGACTTTTTCGCCATGCAAGCACAGCCTGGCTCCACTCCGGCGGAGCGTGTCTTGGCTTCCAATGACGGCCGTGTCGAGCTGAGCGTGGCTGCAGGGCAAGCCTTGATCGTGGACGTCGGCTCGGATCGTCAGCAGACCCGCACCTTGCGGCTGGACCCGCTCGCACCAGGTGAAACCTTGGATCTCGGTGAGGTGAAATTGATGGACGGCGGCGCAGTTGCTGGGCGCGTGCTTTCCCCAGCTGGTGCACCCGTGAGTGGCGCGCGCGTTTCTCTGCGCACTTCGGGCGGCCGCGGCTTCATGAATCAGGCCCGTCGCGAAGAGACGGACGCGCAAGGCCGGTATCGCTTCGGCGGTCTGGCTCCCGGCGCTTACTTGCTCGATGCGGAAGCCACGGGCTTCGCTCCCGCGCGCGGCGTGGCGGCCGAAGCTGCCGCCGGCGAGGCCACTGCGGCGGACACGACGCTGCGTCTCAGCGCTGGCCGCGTGATTCGCGGCATGGTGGTGGACCGCGATCGCCGCCCCGTTGCGGGCGCCGAGGTTCTGGTGCGCTCCGTTTCCCCGCGCGGCGGAATGATGATCTTCGAGGGCGCGGGTGCATCCAGCAGTCAGAAAGCCGACGCAGTCAGCGGCGCTGATGGCCGCTTCACTTTGAGCGGACTTCCGGAGGAAGAGAGCGCCCGTTTGACGGTGCGCGCCTCCGGTTTTGCCACGGGCCGCGCCACCGTTGAGGCCGGCGCGCCGGAAGTCCTGGTTGTGCTCACGCCCGCGCTGCGGCTGGCTGGCCGCGTGCTTGGCGAGAAGGACATTCCTGTTGCCGGCATCGAAGTGCGCGCGGAACCTGCAGACGATGACAGCGGTTTTCTTTCCTTCTTCACGCAACACAGCGCCAAGACCGGAGCCGACGGATCCTTCACGATTGAAGGATTGGACGCCGGCGTCTGGCGCGTGCTCGCGCACAACGAAACCCAGAGCACCGGAGACCTCAAAGTGGATCTTCTGCGCGACGTGGAAGATTTCATCGCGCGCTTGGTGCCTGCCCCGGTCTACTCCGTGAAGGTGACGGATGCCACGAGCGGGAAGCCCGTGGTCGGCGCGGTGGTCGTGGTGCGAGAAGCCGTAGACGAGACCCAGGGTTTCGGTGGTGGACACGGAGCGGTGGGCCGCGAAGTACGTATCACTGCGAGCGGAAGCGGCAGCGCGCCGCAAATTTCTTTCGGCGACGAGGGCCGTGAGCACACCAACTCTGAGGGCATCGCGGCCTTCAGCGAGCTTCCTGAGGGCCGCTACCGAGTGAGCGTGATCGCCGAAGGGTTTGCAAATCAATCCACGGAGGTCGTGCGCGAGCGCGGGCCGCAGCGTCTGGATCTGACGCTCGTACCCGGAGGGAATCTGCGGGTTAGCGTGTTGGACGGCGCAGGTCTGCC